>JAUXXK010000237.1 GCA_030681145.1 Methanobacteriaceae archaeon
AGGCTTTGAAGGTTCTTATTTTTGAATATGCTACTGCTTTAGGACTGGAAAACCCAGAATTTTTATTGGAGGGTCGTGCCATACTCGAAGGACTTCTGGAAGACTTTAATAAAATAAAGAATGATTTTATGTTTGAATTAAATAATGATAATGCCTTGTTTGATAATAAAAATCAGGAACATACCCGTGAACTTTTAAAAGATTTTGATGGTTTTGAGGTTAGTTATTTAATATCAGAAAAATTTTTAAACCAGAAATACATTGATAAATGGGAATTCTGTCGTCCGGTTATAATGAATAATGACTTGGATAATGATCAATCTTTAGAATACTGGCTGGAAAATAATATTTCTAATTTTGATGCATGTATTTTCATGGCCGCGGAAGAAAATTTGGAACTTTACAAGCTAACCCATATAATTGAGAATAAGGGCGTATCTGTACTTGCTCCAACTTCAGAAGCTGTATTATTATGTTCTGATAAATTAAAAACTTATCAACATCTCAAAAAGTCCTTTATAGATGATAGTCCTTTAATAAATACTTATACTATTAATATGAGCTGTTTTAATCAAGAATCAGTATATGGGGACGATATAACAGATGAATTTTTTAATAAATACTCTCCATTATTTGATCACAATTCTAAAATGGTAATTAAACCGGCAGATGGTGTGGCTTGCCAAGGTATAAAAATATTAAAATCATTTGTAGAACTGGTTGACGCATTAAAATCCATGAAAACTTCATTACCATACATTTTACTTCAAAAATTTGTAGAAGGTCAGCCTTGTAGTGTTAGTTTAATTTCAGATGGAGTTAATGCCATTCCTCTTAGTTTAAACTTGCAAAAAATTAAATTTGATGAGAATGGGTTTGAGTATGGGGGAGGTCAAGTTCCATGGGATCATCCATTAAAAGATGAGGCCCTGGAAATTGCTAAAAATGCAGTAGAATCTATTGAAGGCCTTAAAGGTTATGTGGGTGTGGATTTAATTCTTTCAGATAGAGTATATCTTTTGGAAATCAATTCAAGACTCACTACGCCATATATTGCTCTGAGAATTTTATCCAATCAAAACTTAGCTTTAGTCATTATTAAGTCAGTTCAGGGGCAGATCCCCGAAAAATTAGATATTTGTGGGTGTATTGAATTTCAAAAAGGTACTGATAAGATGAATATTATCAAAAAAATTAACCATTAAAATTTTATATTTTTATTTTATATTCTAACTTATGAATTTATTATCAGATTTAACTCTAAAATGTATTTAGTACTAATTTTAAAAACTATGCTAAATTTTAAATTATTAATTTAAAAGATTATTTAGGTGATTTTTATGAGAATTGCAGGATTTGACATTGGTGGTGCAAACACTGACTTGGCCATCATAAATTTTGATCAGAATGGAGATATGGAAGATATAAAAGTTGATTTTAGATACCTCCCTATGTGGATGAAAAATGAAGAGTTGGGGGACTATTTAATAGATTTAATTGGTGATGAAATAAACCAGATAGATGCAGTTGGTGTTAGTATGACTGCAGAACTAGTTGACGCATATGAAACAAAAAAAGATGGTGTATTAGATATTGTAAAACAGGTCCAGGATACATTTGATATCCCTACTGCGTATGTGGGTCTTTCTGGAATGATAAATTATTCACAAGTATGTTCTAATCCTCTGCAGGTTGCTGCTGCCAACTGGATTGCAACTTCTCAAATAGCATCTATCATGTCCAGTGATTGTATAATGGTCGATGTTGGAAGCACCACCACAGATATTATTCCTATAAAAAATGGTTCGGAGTGCGCACGGGGAAGATCGGATCTTGAGAGATTGGGAACTGGAGAACTGGTTTATAGTGGAACGTTGAGAACAAATGTTGCAGCCTTAGTAGATAAGGTACCCTATGATGATGGATGGTTTAGGGTTTCGTCTGAACTTTTTGCTATATCTGCTGATGTGCACCATGTTCTTGATAACATTAACTCTGAAGAATATAGTTGTGATACTCCTGATGGTTCAGGAAAGACAAAAAAAGACTCCATGAGGAGAATATCTCGAGTACTATGTGGTGATCTTGATATATTGAGTTCATCAGATATTGAGTTCATCTGTGATTATATTTATAACCAACAAGCACTCAAAATTTCTGAAGCCATTATAGATGTAGCCGAAAGAAATTCTCTAAATCAAGTAATTACTACTGGATTGGGAATGAATATTATAGCTTCCAAAGCTGCAAAAATAGCTGAGATGGATTTAATTGGAATGGATGAATTTTTAACACTTGAAGAATGTGTGGTTGCTCCGGCTGTTGGAACTGCATTGATGATGGGAGATTATTTGAAAGATATTGAAGATAAATCTTAATCTTAAATTTATCTTATTTTCATTAATGCTGGTAATAGATTATATGTTGGGGAATGGTTTAAATGCGATTTAGAAACTATATTTTTATTGCAATGGTTCTTTTAGTTTTCGCGATAGCAATTTCATTTGTAGTCGTAAACTTAAGCACTCATACGGAACTTGGTTCAGATGATCGGGGATATGTCACCAAAGACGTTTATAATCATTACGGTGAGTCTAAAATTAAAATTGCTATAGTTACAGGCATACATCCTCGTGAATCAATTTCCATTGTTCCGGAACAGTGGTCTGCAAAAGTATTTGCTCTTTTAACACCTGTAGAAATTATTAATTATAATATAGTGGTACAAAAAAACCCTCAACATTATACAATGGGTCGAAATAACGGGGAGGGCCTAGCTGCTGATTATATTCTCCCTGATGTTAAAAAATCAGATTATAATTTGGTAATTATTTCCCATGCTCATCAAGAGGGTTATGGTGATGGTTATTACGTAGCCACACCTCAAATGGATAATCCCTCAGTTTCTATTGCCCAAACCATCAAATCAAGTAGTTATAATTTTAATTATTACCCTGCTACAAAAAAGGTCAAATATAAAAGTTCTTCTGCGCTACTTTTCTCAAAACCACTAGCTTTGGCTGGTTACCCAACACTGGTATATGAGATACCTGAGAATATAACTTCTCTGGAATCTTTTTTAAGAACTTATGATCTTTTAAAGCTGTGTAATGAAATATTAAATTCTTAAAATTAAATAGTGAAATTTTACTTAAAAAATAATTTATTTTTAAAGTTTTAATTCTTACAAATCGTATTAGAACTATTAGTACCAAACATCTTTCATACCTAGCGCATAACTTATTGCATTGGCTGAAAGGTGTAATATGGGACTTATTATTAATGCAATTATTATTATGGGTAAACCTGGATAAAATACTAGTGAAGAGAGCACTAATGCACCTACAACAAAGTCTAATTGGTCAAGGAGGGGTGCTGGTCTTCCCCGACCAATATTAATTCTCCTTTTAATGAAACTACCGGCTGCATCACCAACTAATGCACCTAATCCTAGTAAAAATCCTAATAATATGCCAAACGATATATTTCCCACTAAAAGGCCTTGTAATAATCCCACAATAGTCCCCATTAATGTTCCAACAACTAAACCTTTCCAAGTAACTCCGTCTCCTAGTATGCGTCGCCCATCCCTGAAGTTTTGGCCGAAATCAAGAGGAGTTCCCCCTCCAAATGTTAAGGCACTTACATTTGCTATATATGCGGGGAGCATAAAGTATATTACATAGACTAACATATTCAAAACATTGAAAATATCTGGATTCATTATTTACCTCTGGATAATCATTATAATGATATAATTAATAAAGCAATTTATTAATTTTTTAACTTAATATGTTGATATCAATTAGATTAGTTTATAAGATTTATAACTTTATATTAAATATATATGGGTGAAATCATGGTTATTAAAAAAACAAAAAGCCTATGTCCTGAATGCTTTAAAACTTTAGAAGCAGAAGTTTATGAGGAACATGGGAAGGTCATGATCAAAAAAGAATGTCCCGAACATGGTATTTTTGATAATGTTTATTGGAGTAGTGTAGATAGTTATAATAAAGCTGAAGAATGTAATTATGAAGGGGAGGGGTTAGATAATCCTCAAACTTCAAATGATAAAAACTGCCCTATGGATTGTGGTGTCTGTCCCGAACATGAAAGTCACACTATCTTAGGATTGATCGATGTAACTAATAGATGTAATTTAAAGTGTCCGATCTGTTTTGCCAATGCAGCAGTATCTAAAATGCTATACGAACCTTCTTATGAAGAAATTCGAAAAATGCTTCAGAATTTAAGGGCTAATCAACCAGTTTCTACTCCTGCCGTACAATATGCTGGTGGTGAACCTACTGTTCGCAAAGATATTGTTGATTTAATAAAACT
>JAUXXK010000250.1 GCA_030681145.1 Methanobacteriaceae archaeon
CCATGTAAATGGGTTATAAATATCTTTTTAATTTTCATTGGACTTAATTTAAGACAGGACATTTGTCTTTGGGTTCCTTCACCACAATCAAATAAAAAAACCTCTCCAAATGCTTTTAACGCAATTGAAGCATGATTTCTGTATTTGGTGGGTATGGCCGATGATGTGCCCAAAAATATGAGTTCCATTTGTATCACAGAAATTTTTATAATTAATAATTGAATCCTTTTTAAAATATTATATCCTTTTTTATCTAAAGAATATTAAACATATTATAAATTATAATGTCTAAAATTTGATATAGATATAATAGATATACTTATTATAAGTTCTTTATATTTTACTTAATCCATTATATCATTTTTTGATACAGATTATAGGTGATGTAAGTGAAAAATGCTTTAAGGCAGATGATAAATGAAGATATTGGATTTGAGGATATTACCACCAACGCTCTTATTGATCCCGAATTTCGGGTTAATGCAGATATTATTACTCGAGAAGATGGCATTGTATCTGGCGCGGATGTTGCACGAGTCATATGTGATGATTTTGGTATTAATTATTCTATTTATAAATTTGATGGAGATTCAATATCTTCTGGTGATGTTTTAATATCTTTAGAAGGCAATGCTCGTGTTATTATGGGTATTGAGCGTACATTATTAAATTTAATGATGCGGATGGCTGGTATTGCTACTTTAACCTCAAAAATGGTAAAAAAAGTTAGGGAAGTTAATAAAAATATTATTGTGGCCAGTACTCGAAAAACAACTCCTGGAATTCAATTTTTAGAAAAATCCGCGGTTAAATCTGGGGGTGGTGATCCTCATAGATTCAGATTGGATGATTGTGTGATGATTAAAGATAACCACCGTATGATGGTGGGCGATATGGAAGTGGCTATAAAAAGGGCACGTTCCCATGTGAGCTTCACCAAAAAGATTGAGGTGGAAGTTGAAAGCATTGAAGATGCTATATTGGCATCTAGGGTTGGGGCAGACATAATCATGTTGGATAATATGCTACCTCTAGAAATTAAAGATGTATTAAAAGAGTTGGATAATAATTGTTTGAGGGAAAATATTATCGTTGAGGCATCTGGGGGAATCAATCCGGATAATATTATTGATTATGCGTTAACTGGTGTTGATGTGATTTCCATGGGATTTATCACCCATTCTGCACCTACATTAGATTTGAGTCTGGAGATTATACCTTGATTTCACCTATCTAATTTTATTGAGGATATATTTCGTAATTTCTATAAATTTTTTTTATCCCATTATTTATAATGAAATTTGATATAAGAATTTAATAAGTTTTTAGAATTACTATTACAAAAATTTAAGCTAACTCACTTAATCGCGAATACATTTATATACTTTGGCATTTATAGATAATATGAGTAAGCATACGTGTGTTCAAGTATTTTATTTTTTCAACAATATTGAATTTTAATTTTATTTATGAATATAAATATGAATTGGAGAGTATTAAAATGATTGATGAGATGAATGAGCTATTAAATCAGGAATACATTGATGAAGAGGACGATAATGAAAATGAAGATTCGTTAGAGAACTCTTCTGAGAACTCTGAAGAAGAACTTGATTCTGAAAAAACAATTTCTAAAAACGATGAATCTGATGAGGGGACAGATGATGAATCTGATGATGAATCTGATGAAGAGTCTGATGAAGAGTCTGAAGGTTTACCTTTTGCCAAAGCAGAAGTTGTTAGGCTCATGAAACAGAACCTGGACAGCGATAAAATGATTCGGGAAAGGGTAAAGGTAGAAATGAACAGATTTTTGGGTGAAGTCCTGGAAAGAGTGTGTGGCCAGTTAAATGAGTATCCTTATACCACAATTGAGTACGAAATGTTAAAAGAATCCATTTATCCTTACCAAAATATTTCGCGGATAAACCAGGAAAAAGAAAGAATTTTAATGCACCTTGCAGCCATTAAAGCTGATTGTGATGCATTAAGTATGGATGTTAGAAGTACTCTGAAATTAAAAGACGTTAATGAAGAAGATGAAGACTTTAGAGATTTTAGCGGAGTTTAAAATCTTTTCTTTAACATTTTTCCCGTAATAAAAAAAATTCTTTAAATATTATTCAATATTTTCTTGTTCAAATGTGGCAAATCCAGTTTTCAATTCTTTAATCTCTTCTGGCATCAATTCTCTCTTTTCAACATTGGGATGTGCAATGAAACTCTGGCCAAATGGATCTTCGATAATGATCTCCACACTTTTTTCACCGCATCTAACGCTTTTTAAGTTGTCCATTATTAAACTGCCGTTTTTTCGCGATTTTTCATCATCAATTAAGTTCATAGCTGTTTTAACCGCGCCTTGGAATCTTTCAAGCACGCCTTCTATATTGGATACATATCCCAATGATTTTGGGCCTGGTTCTACTTTTAACCCCAGTTCAGGAATACTAACTGTAGCTGATTGTGATTTAACTACTCTCGCTGATAATCTGTCTTTTTTAACTTTCAGTGAGTATCTAACAGGATCTTTTTGTTCCAGACATATCACATCTGTGTGACGATAACCACATGAGTTGCAGAGTAACACTGACTCCATAATCTCCCCAAAATAGGGTATTTTCTCGGTACGGGTGAGCGCATCCATACATTTTGGTTGTTGGCATATTGGACAATCAACTTTCATTCTTTCCAACTTTTAATCTCCTTATTCATTTTTTTCGGGGGGCTGGTGCGGCTTGAATAATATTAAATATTATCAGCTAATTTTTACTATTAATTAAAACATAGTTTAAATAAAATCAAGCATTAAAAATTATTTCCTGAAGAATTATTTTTTCGGTTTTTTGTGATGGATTATACCTTTGGCATCCAAATCTGTAATCATCTTTTCCAGAGTTTCTTTATCCGGAGCACATATGCGGTGGCTATGAATATTGTTAGATAACTCATACAGCTTTTCCAGATTTTTCTTTCTTTCAGGGTTCTGGTTTAATTGATCTATAAATCTTTGCGCTTCTCGTGGATCATAAACATTTACTTTCCTTTTTAAAGGTTCGCCAAATCCCGGTAGGAAATATGAAACATCCACAATTCGCCCACCATATCTGTTCAGCACAATATCAATTACTTCATCTAACATGTCCACAGGATGTTTTAAAATTATTTTTTTGCAGATTTCCCGTATAATGGATAGCATTCTTTTCAGGGTACATTGTATTGTTTGGTTATTTATCACAGGTACACCATGTTCTTTTGCTTCCTTAACTAAAAAATTATGAATGGCACGATTTTCCCTGAAGTACTCTAAGTGTTTACCTCCTCTTTTTATTTTCATGGCTCTTTTTACGAACCTTTGTTTGTGAACTTCTTCATCAGCAGACAGAATGAAAAAATGGATTGAAGCATCGTCCTTAAATTTTTCTATATTTATTAAACCAGGAACCAAATGAACACCTTCTATTACAATATCATCGAAATCGTCTACTGCTCTTTTAATTACTTTTTCGATGGCGGGAATCACAAATGATGCGTGTTCTTCAAATCCAGCATTAATTAATTCTTTCCCATCTTCAGGATACCTATCTTTATTTCGGAGAGTGGTATAAGCATCAAAGGATGACTTGTGAAGTGCGGGGGCATATTCTGGCCCAATAATGCCTCGAACAATTTCTCTGATAAAATCAGTTTCAATTAAATGTTTAATGCCCAGTTCTTTGGCCATTTCAGATGCTATGGTGGACTTACCAATTCCAGAAGCACTTCCAATTAATATGACGTACGGTTTTTTCAAATTATTACTCTCCCAGAAATATTTCAAGATAATGTATTAATATTAATTAATGTTAATCTGATGAATAAATTTTTTCATATGAATGAATTTCATTAATTAAATAAAGAGTATAATTGAATGTAAAATAAATAATTAGGGATTTTAAATGATGATAAGAGGTGTTAACTTTATAAAAATAATAATTAATAGGTTATTTAAGTTAACAAGTCTCTAAGTCTTTCGGCACTTCTTCTCATTTCAATTCTGATAAGTCCGAGATTAATGTCGACGTCGGTAATAAGCACAAGAATTCCTTCTTGAGCGTCAATCATCAATGTTTTACCTCTATTTCCTTCAATCATCACTTGTTCAAGGGGTTCATGTTTCATTTCTTCTGCCGATCTTTCGGCGGTACCAAAAACAGCAGATGACATTGCTGCCACAAGTTCTGAATCAATGTCTGAAGGCACCTCAGTTTCAATAATCAGACCATCTTTTCCTACAACTAAAGAACCATTTACCCCGTTGATCCTACCTAAATCTTTAAGTATTCTTGCTATCATCATATGCCTCCATCATTAAATAGAGTATTTTCCTTAAAGTATATATGCTTTAATCATTTATTAATATAAATAAGATATAATAAGTAATTAAACTTTCTATTTGATTTCACTAAAATTCTAAGGAGTGATTTTTTGTACGTAGTATCTTCTGTGGAAGAACTTCAAGACCTTAATCCATTTATTATTATTGGCTGTGGTGGTGGAGGAGAAAAATTTTCTAATTTTGAAGGAGTAGAATCAGTTGGTTTTGTCGATGATAATCCTTCAAAACAGGGAAAACTCTTTTGTGGTCATCAGGTCTCTTCAGAATTATTGGAATTAATCAAAGAAACTGATGCTAAAAGTGTTGCTATAATGCTTCCTATCGGTGCTGAAGGCTCTGCATTAAAATATGCTGTTCAGGCAATAAATGAAGGAAAAAATGTGGTTACGTCATTTCGTTCGTTACCTGTATCAGAAAATACACCACTTTTGAAGTTTGCAAAGCAAAAAAATGTATTAATTAAAGAAATTAGCCCTCGCTTAGATACTATTGATAAAATATTTGGTGTTGCTCCTCCCAATTGTTGTGAAATTTTACCGAAAATTTCTTATGAACATAAAAGCCCGGTGGTTTATGTGGGGGGAACTTCCCAAGAATGTGGTAAAAGAACCACAACACGCTTACTTGGAAAAGCAGCACTAGATGCGGGTATGGATGTAGGTGTTATTTCAACAGATGAATTGGGATTGGAAAAACCAGTTGACATTAATTTTCGCGCTGGAAGTTTATCAGTTATGGATGTTGCTTCTTCTCTTATGGGTTCTATAAAATATTTGGAAGAGGAAAAGGACAGAGATATTATTTTTGTCGAAAGCCAGGCTAGTTTAACTGAAATTGGAAATCCACACCCTCGTGGACTCTCCGCAGCTATTCTTATAGGCTCCACTCCTGATGTTTCGGTATTGTGCCATCGGCCCAACCACCCATTTAGACATCCTAAGGGAATTTTTGAAGAATTAAAAGCCATAGAATCTATAGAACCTACTAAAGTTGTGGGATTATCTCTTAATTTGAGAAATGTGGCCGAAAAAGAAGGCCAAATTAAAATATATGAGGATAAATACAAACTTCCATCGTTTGATGTAAAAAATGGCGGTTCTTCACAATTATTAAAGGTAATTATGGACTATTTAGGGGAGATTTAAATGAAAGACATGATGGATTTTGTAAAGAAAAACCTTGGTCTTGAAGAAGATGAAAAGGAAAGAAATGATTCCGATACCATTATTGTTCCAGAGCATTCGTTTTATGAAATTATTTTAATGAAAGTCAAGAACCTTGATGATATTGATCATGCCATAAATCAGATTACTGAAGAAAAAAACCCAGTTATTCTTGATATGACTTATCTAGAGAATGAAGTTCCAGAAGATTTCAAGCTGGCCGGCGAAAAAATTAAAGATGTCCGCCAGAGAATTGGGGTAGAAGTTATACTTCTTTGCAAAACCGGAAAAAATGTATTGATTATCACGCCTCCCGAAATAAAACTCATAAGAAAAGATTAAATTTTTATATATCGGAATGATAATAAAATTATCATTAGTTATTATTTGGGCTGTAATGGGGGATTAATTAACTAATTTATCTCTCAAAACAGATTTGAGGTAAAAAAATGGAACTACCAATCACTAAACCATCTCAGGTTTCATATGCTGATGAATTGGAATATTCAGAACTTA
>JAUXXK010000251.1 GCA_030681145.1 Methanobacteriaceae archaeon
AGAGCGCGGGATTCGTAATCCCGAGGCCGCGGGTTCAATTCCCGCTCGAGGCTTTAAATATTTTATCATTATATATCTTTATATCATTTACCTAAATATGGATGAAAATATGATTGGTCAAAACAGAAAAAATATTAAAAAAGGCATTGATGTTTATATTGTATTAAAAAAAGATCAACGGTCTGGAAAATTGACCCGGGGAAAAGTACAAGATATACTTACTAAGTCTTCTTCTCACCCTCATGGAATTAAAGTTCGTCTGGATAATGGCCATGTAGGTAGGGTAAAAGAGATTATTGAAGATTAATTTTGGGTTTATTTTTTTAAAATAAATTTTTTAATAATAATATAATTCATTTTAATTAAAAAAAGTAATTAATTTTTTATTAAACTCTATTTATTATATTCAAAACTTTTACTAAAATCAATGGATTTCAAATATAATTCTTTATAATCTGGTTTAATTTTCGTGTTTTGTTTTTTTATGGCTTCTGATGTGGAAAATGTATTTAACATTTGATTATGGTAGTGAATAGCTTTATCTAATTTTCCTGAAATAGAATAAAGTTCTTCTATAGATTCCCATGCAGGTAAATAATATGGATCTAGAGCAATGGCTTGCTTAAAACTAAATAAAGATTCCTTAATTTTATTTTCATCTTTTAGTATATTTCCACGAGCCCAAAAAGCATATTTTAAGTAAGAATTTTTTGCACATGCTTTTTCCAAGTATTTTAAACCTTTTTTCTTGTCCCCCAATGATGTCAAAACCATTCCTTTACCATAATATGCTTCTAAGCAGTCTTCATCATTTTTAAGGGCAATTCGGTAATATTTTAGGGCATTTCCATAATCTTTTTGGGAGTGATATAAATCTCCCAGCAATAAATTTGCCAAATTATTACGTGAATCTATATTAATAGCACTTTTATAGCAATCTATTGCGTCATCGTATTGATATAATCCCTGAAAAGCAATACCTAGGCCAAGCCAAGATGGAGCATATTGTGGTTTTAATTCCAGTGATTTAATATATTGTTCACAAGCCTCTCTGTATTTTTTCTGAATACATAAAACGTCTCCTTTTCTATGCAAGGCTTTAAAAAAACGAGGTTTTAATTTAATAATGTTTTCAAGTAGAATTAAGGATTCTTCATAATCTTTCATTTCTATTAAAAGATCAGCCTTTTCCAGCATCATATATGAATTTTCTTTATCAATCTCCAAAGCTCTGTTAAATGATTCCAGGGCAAATTGGGGGTGACCAATTTTTCTCAAGGTCCTACCTTTTTCAACTAAAGCAGGTAAAAATTGATTATTTTTCAATGAAGTTTCAAAACAGTTTAATGCAGTATTATGGTCACCTAAATGGGAATACACTAATCCTTTACCATAATTTGCAACTATGGGGTCGCTATCTAGGGCCATATCATAATGACTTAAAGCAGCTTCATAGTTTCCTGTTTCTATTAACAATAATCCTATTTTAAGAAAATCACTATTATGCGACGGCGATTCCATTTAATCCCCTCAAAAATACTCATCTAAAATGACAATTAATATCTATATTATTCTTATTAATATAAATATGTATAAATATTTACTAGAGATAATTAAGGAAAAGAAATAGGCGGTTTTAAAATTTAATTATATAAAAAAAAATTAATCTAGTTGAGGTCATTTAAAAAAAATATTAGTTAAGATGGATGCTTGTAACATAATCATATCTTTTTATTTCTTCAACCCTAGTTTTATCTACTTCAATTTTTACTTCATATCCCTTATGTTGGGCGGCTAGGCACAAATGATAAAGGCAAATGCCCACATCAATTTGATTCCATTTCTTCATAATAATAGACTTTATAAAATTTGGTTTAATACAATAAAGATGAATAATATTAGAATCACAAGAAAAAAACCATGGTTGGCTATTGATGGCAGAAGGGGCCAATCTACTAGACTCTAATAATTTTAAAATTCTTTTTTCTGGGTTACAATTAAAATTACTTATTTTATCAAGTGATTTGCGCTTAAATTCTGATATTTCTCGGTAAATTGCTTCATCTGGGTTTCCAAAGGCCATAAGAATTATAAATTCTAATGAAGAACTTTTTTTAACATCTGGTTTTGGTTTAGGTATCCCCTGCCAACAACAACCTATTCCTTGTGATGAAAGAAATAAATCCATTTGTTGCATCATAAAACCAACATTAGTCAGATAACCTTCTTTTTTTTCAGAGAAGATAGCTATATAATGTGGGGCTTTTTTCTGAAAACGAGCATTAATTTCTGCGGGAGATATGATTTTTAGGTCAATTGAAATATCATTGTAAAGTGGTTTTAGATCTTCCATATATTCTGAAATCTTTTTTAATGTATTTGTGTCAAGGGGGTTTTGATTATAATTTCGAATAGATTTCCTTTTAAATATATATTCGTAAATGTCTGGCTTCATTTTTTCACGCTGATTAATTAATAATTTTGAAATCCCCATCTAAAACTAGATACCCGACCCAAAACAAAGAATTATTATTATTATTATTATTATTCATCATTTTCTTTATTTTCCTCATTTTCAGGCTCTATATGTATTAAAACTTCTGTTACACCAGGAATACAGTTTTTAATCCTATTTTCCACAATTTTACAGATGTGATGGGCTTCTTCAATAGAAAGTAAAGGATCAACTGTCAAGTGCATGTCAATTAAAGTATTGGATTCTTTTCCCCTGGTTCGGATATTGTGGATACTCTCTACTCCTTCGATATCCATTAACAAATTTTTAATGGTTTTACTATCAATAATTGATTTATCTAGTAAAACTTCTGAACTCTCTTTAATTATTTCAATACCTGTTTTTCCAATTAATAATGCAATTCCTAATGCAATTATTGGATCTACAAATGTATATCCTGCCTTAATTGCTATGAAACCTATAATAACAGCAATAGATGAATATATGTCACTGCGAGTATGCATGGAATCGGCCACTAATATTTTACTATCTAATTCCCTTCCTTTTCTATATTCATACCATGAAACTCCAACATTTATACCAATAGTAACGATCATAATTAAAAAACTGATACTAGTTATTTCTGGAGATGTAGGATTAAAAAATCGCTCAATAGCAGACTTTATAATTTCAAAACCAACTAAAAAAAGCAATACTGCAATTATTATGGATGAAAATGTTTCAATTTTCCAATGGCCATATTGATGATCTTTATCTGCAGGTCGTGATGCTAATGTTATTCCAACAATACCCACTACATTAGAAGCTCCATCAAAAAAAGAATGAAAACCATCAGTGAGCATACTCAATGAATTAGAATACCAGCCATAACCAATTTTTGCCATAGCCACGGCTAAATTAAGAACCAGTATAATTACCAGAATTTTCCGGACGGTTTTAAAATAATCACTAATCATTTAAACACTTCTAATTATTTTTTATCAAAAATCGATTTTGATAATTTAGATAGAGCTATTTTATATACTTTACTTAACTATCCAAAATTTATTTAATCTTGCAGGGATTGATAAACCCGCTGCGTATTAAATGGTCTACCATTACTATGGCTACTGATGCTTCAGCAACGGGGATGATTCTTGGACAGATGCAAGGATCGTGGCGTCCTTTTATTTCAATTTCAACTTCTTCTCTGTTTTCAAGATCAACAGTTTTTTGAGGTGTGGAAATTGAAGGGGTTGGTTTAACAGCCATTCTAAGTATTATTGGCATCCCATTACTCATACCTCCTAAAATTCCGCCAGAAGTATTAGTGGTTGTTTTCACATTATTTTGATCCATATAATACTCATCATTTATTTCTTTAGCACTATATTCTGCGGCCTTAAACCCAAAACCTACTTCTACTCCTTTAACTGATCCAATACCCATAAGTACTTGGGCCAGATCAGCGTCCAATTTTCCAAAAACAGGTTCTCCCAATCCTGCAGGAGCTCCTAAAACAATGGTTTCTACTACTCCCCCTACTGAATTACCCTCTTTTTTGGCTTCAAGTATTCGATTTTCCATTTTTTCTGCTGCTTCATTATCAGCACACCGTACTGTGTTTTTACGGGAGTATTCATATAATAAATTTAAATTAACTTTATTTGCTTTAATATTCCCTATCTGAGTAACGTGGCCTACAACATTAATATTCATTATTTTAAGAATCTTTTTGGCCACAGCGCCACCAATTACATGGCCGATGGTATTTCTACCTCTGGCTCTTGCTCCACCTCGGTAATCATAATGTTCATAACGTCTTATCCAGCAGTTATCGCCGTGGCCAGGTCTAGGTTTATTAATTAAATTATTGTAAGCAGAAGAATCAGCATCT
>JAUXXK010000253.1 GCA_030681145.1 Methanobacteriaceae archaeon
AAAGTGTCAATCACAGCCGCCATATTATCACCACTTTCAGCTAGAGTAACCTCAGTTAATGGATTATGGTGATTTCCAGGTTCTTGAGAAAATATCCTTGATTGAGATAATGTTTTCGCTGTGTTTTCATCGTAACCTTTACTGATTAACATCTGATAAATACTGTCTGAATGAATTTTGACGTAATTAGTGCCATTTAAATTATAAGCAGATCTGACAGCACTATCCAGGATATCCAGTACAGACTTGAAATCATTATAGTATAGAGAAGTTGTAGTTACAACAACATCTATTATTGGTCTTCCAAGGTCAGGGATTATTTCGGTACCTTTAACATATCCATTGGTATCCCTAACAGGCCTTAAACCCATTAGATATAGAATCTGAGCTTCCATTATGCCCCTATCCTGTATAGAGTTAGTGGCCCATAGCATGAATGCTATTTTTTCTGGGTATCTTCCGTGCTGAGCAAAGAATGATGCTAACATTTCATCTACTAGTTTAACCGCCACATTCCATGCTTCAACAGTAGGAATGGTTCTAGGGTCAAATGAATACATATTATTTCCAGTAGGTAGAACTTCCGGATTTTTTATTGGATCTCCGATAGTTGATGCTGGGATATAGCCCCCATTAAGCGCATTCAAGGTACTACTGATTTCATTGGTTGTTAAAGCCAAATATTTCATATATATTATGGCCAAATTAAGATAAGCCGTTAATTCTGATTCTATTTGATTTAGAACAGAAATTTGAGCATCTTCAGCTGTCATACCATTATATATAATATTTTCCAGAAGCGAAAATACTTGATCATCTGTGATGTTGTGGTTATTCATATATTCTCTGAAGTTATAGCCTAACAGGGATTGTGTCATATAAATGGAATTATCCCCCGAAGGTGGTTGTCCCAGTATGTGCAGTCCCAGAGTTATAAATTCAGATTCCAGTTCCTCTAAATATTCGTGAAGGTCATCTGCAAACTGATCAAAGTCTGTAATGCTAGTTAAATTTACATTCAAATCTTCATCTAGATGTAATGCTGCAGTTAGTTCCAGAATTGAGTTTTTTAGTTCTTCTTTGATGGCCGGGGAAATTGATTGATCAAAATAGTCGTTCAGTTTCTGTTTAAGTGTGGTCAAATTACCATAAAGCCCGGAAACTGTCATGGTTGGTATTAGGTGACTAATCATTACTGCTCCTTGTCTTCTTTGAGGTAGTGTAGATTCACTTCCCTCTACAGTAAACAAGTAGATCATTGGCATGTCTTGGCTTACAATAGCTGGCCAGTCATTTTCACAGTCCAATCCAGTACCACTCTTTCCAGGTAGCCATGCTACGGTACCATGTCTTCCAAAGTTAATCACTGCATCCGCATCAAATTCATGGTTTAACCAGAAATAAAAAGCCAAATACTGGTGCGTAGGAGGTATGCTTCCACTGTGGTACATTACATCCCCACTCTGGGTGTAACCACGAGAAGGTTCCGGGGCTAGGATAATATTTCCATACTGAATTACTGGTAGAACAATGTATCTTACACCATTTTTTGTGTAGAGCATTATGTCTCCTGGTGCTTCTCCCCAAGCATCAATTACTTCCTGTCTTTTGACAGCATTCAATGTATTGAACCATTCCAAATATTTTGATTCTTGTACTAAAACCACAGGATAATTTTCAACTAGTTTAATTAAATCTCCAGGTGCCCAATTACCAATATTAGAACCCTGCCTTCTAATTAAATTAGCAAGTTCTGTTTCATTAGGAATTGAATTATTTCCGAGATTATATCCATTATCTTTTAGCGCTTGTAGCAATGCTATTAAACTGGAATATGCATCTAAATGACCGCCACCTACTCCGGAACTTACTCCAGGTTGTGATGTCCAATAGACTATGGCAACCTTTTTATTAGAATTTGCAGTGTATCTCAAATTAATTTGAGCCACAGCACGATCAATAATCCAGTCAATTTGCCGGGCAATAGGAACTGTTTGAGGTATTCCTCTTGAATTTGTTTCAGTGGTTGCTACCACAATAGGGTCTATTATTCCCTGCTTTTCACCATTGGTTACAGAATAAGCAAATGTTGCCGCACCAATACCTTGAGATGCATTAAGCCATGCTTCATATGAACTTTCATAAGACAATGCTTTCATAATAGGCACATTCATGGCAATTAATTCAGCCATGGTTTCATTATATGAACGTATCATGTCCCATCCAGCAGCACGGTAATGTATGACCAGATCCGGTAGAAATGTTCCATTGGCTACTAGAAAAGTATTGATATCAACTTTGCCTAATGCATATGTCTCATGATCAAGGAAATACGGTATAACATTATATCCTCTGGATTCGAGACCTTGGATTATAGCATTTACTGATAAAGTATTAGCTTTGTTATAAACTGCTTCCCCAAACATTAAAGCCACAGTTGGTTTAGTTGGATCGTATCGGGCATACCAAGTTAAATAGCTATTTAAATTTGAAAATATTTGATTGGTATCCGGATGATAAATTCCCACTTTTGTTAAATTAGCTGGAGCTTGATAGGTATCAGTTGCCCCTAGAAAATTTACAGACATATATTTAATCAG
>JAUXXK010000264.1 GCA_030681145.1 Methanobacteriaceae archaeon
ATGTTTAATAAACTTACTATTTATACTTATCGACTATGTAAAATGAATAAATGAAATCTTCTATATAATTTATTAGTGACGATAAATTAACTCTTTATTTTAACTATTAAAACAATTATAAAATTGTAATTCCAATATTTAATTCTTTTATTTAACTAACTCTTACAATGAATTCTTTATTGGCTACATTTTCGCATAATTTTATCTCACTATCATTCACACTATTATAAATAATAGTGGAATTAAAAGTTTATTAAAATAGAATTTACAGGAGAATTTACAATGGACATGTTTTTTGCGGTAGGTGGTGCTGCACTGATTATTCTAAGTGCTCTTTTATTATATACAACCCGAAAAATTCCAGAGAATAGAAGAAATACTGGATATCTGGCGGGTCTTTTTTGTTTAATTATTGGATTTATTGCATTATTTATTGGATTTAGATGATAAAGTGAGCAATAATTAATATTATATAAAAAGAAAAAAATGAGTAATATTATAATTCTGTAAATTAACTTAAAAATGCAGATTTATAAAAAAAGAGAATATAGGGGATTTAAGTTGAATAAATGGAAAAACCATTATTCTTTCTTTCCATCCTTTAAAATCATGGCTCTTTTTGTTAAATGAGCAGTTTGATCGGTTAATCCAACCATTTCATCTGGGATTTCATCCAACTTTTCGCCATATTTTAAGTTATCAGTAACTGTTTTTTGCTTTCGGATAAATGTTCCGGCGTAGATATCAAATCCAAAAGGTAGATGGGGTTCACTAATCTCTTTAACTTTATCCATCACTATTTCATCAGTGATTTCGATTAGTATACGCCCTGTTTTTATCTGTAAATCGATTTCTTGATCTTTAACAGTAATCACTTTTCTGTCTGGATGACCTAATTCTTGTGGAGGGAGACGTTCACCTTGTAAAACTATTCTTTGAACTCCTTCTATCTTATCGAGATCTCTTAATAAATTTTCAGTAGTATCAGCACTTAAAATTCGGTATGGGAAAATTTGTATATCCATTGATATCGCCCCTAATTTTTTAATTAATATTTCAATTATCTTTTAAAATTTATCTATTAGATTAGATATGGGTGAATTGATTTATAAGTTATTCGAATGTATTACTTCTTTTTTGAAAAAATTTGAAAAGGCACAATTAACAAAAATTTACTAAAAAATCGCCAATTCTAGTTTTCAAATGTATCCACTACTTCTTTTAGTTTTTTTATAATGGGAATCAATTGTGGGCACATTTCCTGGCATTGGCCACATGCAGAACAAGCAGAAGCTCTTTGTTTTTCAGTTAAAAGAGATTGATATTGCATTTTAAGACCATCCGGATCATTAAACATGTAGGCATTGTTTAAGATATCAAAATTTTTAGGGATATCCAATCCTTCTGGACAAGGCATACAGTATCCGCATGAATTACAATCAATAGATATTTTTTCTCGGTAACTCATTTTTACTTCTTTGATAATTTCTCTATCATTTTTTGTCAAGGAATGAGGATGGCCATTTTTTGCATAACCAATATTTTCCTTCACTTCTTCCAACGAAGACATACCACTTAGAACTATATCAACTTCTTCATAATTCCAAAGGTACTTGAAACCCCACTGGGCTGGAGTTTTAAGATCATCAGCTGAATCCCAAATTTCTTGAACTTCATTAGGTATATTGCGAGTTAAACAACCCCCTCGTAGAGGTTCCATAATGACAGTTCCAACCCCTTTACTTTTTGCGTATTTAAGACCTTCAACTCCTGCCTGATGGTACTCATCCATATAATTAAGTTGAATCTGGCAGATATCCCATTCATAATCGTCGATAATTTCAAAAAATAGCTCAATTTCACCATGGAATGAAAAACCTACGTACTTTACTTTTTTTTCTTCAACTATTTTGTCTAAGAATTCCAATACATTATTATTTCTTAAATTTTCCCAATAATCTGGCTTTAAAGAATGTAAGAGGTAAAAATCAATCGTTTCCATCTTTAAATCTTTTAATTGTTTTTCTAAGTAGTAATACATATCTTCTTGGCTGCTTATTAACCAGCTGGGCATTTTTGACGCTATAAATGTGTCTTTTTTGTAATGAGGATTATCTTCAAAGAATCTTCCCAAAAATTTCTCACTTTCTCCATGGTGATATGGGTAAGCAGTATCAATGTAGTTTATTCCATTATCCAAAGCATATTTGAGCATTTCAGTGGTTTTTTTTTGATCAATTTTTTCGGGAACATCATTTATAATTGGCAAGCGCATTGCACCCATTCCCAAAATGGAAACATTTTTACCTGTTTTACCTAATTCGCGATAAAGCATTTTTTAACCCCTGCAAATTTCTTTGATATTTCGTAATAATTATAGATTATTAATGGTTCAATATTTACCTAAAATGTTTATTTAAATTTCTATAAAAAAATTTAAACGAATTTAATTAGTTAGTTAATTTAAAAATAAAAAACTATTTTAATTTTGAATAAAGTAAACAAAAATTTCTCCATCGGCAATATCCACATATTTCACTTAACTGAGAACTACTGATATTTTTAATTATTTTATCTACAATTTCATGATAAGGATAAGTGTGCCCACATTCCAGACCTAGAATTTGCATGGTCATATTATCCATCAATTTTATTCTTTTTTCAGAATTATCTGACTCAAAACAAACATTTTCTTTAAGATGTGGACAATATGAGCATATGGGATCGGGTTCATCAATTACCTTTACTATAAATGCTTTTTTATTCAGTATTTTAATTAAATAATTCATGTTCTTTATAAATTCGTCGCTGTAACCTTTACCCTGAAACCCCTGAATACAAAGGAGATGATGGGCTCTGATAGTAATATTATCAGAATAATCTCCATATTTGGGATTTTTTAAAATTTCAATTCTCCTCAAAGGATTCTTTTGGCATAGCTGCCTTGGTAAACACAGAAGCTCCTACAATTTTTATAAAATCACCCACAATAAAAGGAATAAGTCCCATGCCCATTAGTTCCCATATTCCTGGGAATTTACCTGTGCTTTGTGCTAAGAATAATCCAAGAACAGTTAATCCGGGAACATAAATTAAAATAAAGCTGGCAAACATCATAAGTCCAAACATAGGAGTGAATTTTCTGGCTTTGAGATATTTATCTGCAAAATGCCCAAGGAAAAGTGCAGCCATTATGAATCCTATTAGGTATCCTCCGGTAGCACCAAAAACTATTTCATAGCCTCCACTCATTCCTGCAAACCAAGGTACGCCTATTAAACCCACTAAAACATACATAATCTGACTCAAACCACCCCAATATCTTCCCAGCGTTATTCCTGCAATTAAAACTGCGAAAGTTTGAGCAGTAATTGGTACGGGGGTCCATGGTAGTGGAATTATAATTTGAGCAAATATTCCGGTTATGCATGCCATAAAAAAGGCCATCACGGTTTTGTAGGCCATTGATTGATGACTTCTCCATTTAAAAAAGTCAAAACGTTTTTGATAATATTTATTTAGGTTCACGTTCAATTCTAATCCTCCAAACGTTTATTACTTAATATCCAGATAAATTCTTTAATTCATGTAATACCAATAATTTTATTGATTAATGATATTTTAATAATATATTTAAATTTTTAAAATAGGAAATTGTTTTCCTTAGATATTTAGGTCTCAATATTATAAAAAGTTTTTTTAAAATAATATTATTTAATAAAAAAAATGATTTAATAGGAACATTATTTTTAATTTTTAATTATTTTTAATCTTATTTTTAATTCCAAAAAATTAATTAATTTTTTAGTTTATTAACGCGATCTACATATTTTTCAATTTTAAATTTACGTTTTAAACCTTTATCGTTCATGTAACGAACCTTTCCAAATATTTTTCTTTCTTTCCAAGCCCTATCATGTTTTCCAAAACACCAAGCCACCCCAGTATACCCATTGGGGTCTCGGCCGTCAATTTCATATTTATCATTTAAATAAATTGCAATATCATAGGCGCTTCGGGGATCGTCAGTCCACTCCAGAATCTTTTTACCCCAATACATACGCATGTATCCGTGCATTTTTCCAGTGATAACCATTTCCTTTTGAGCTGCGTTCCAGTAGGGATCATGAGTTCTTGCATTTTCCAGTTCTTCAATGGTGTAATTATATTGGCGGGAGTCATTGCGGTGCTCCAGGAGTGTTTTTTTAGCCCAATCTGGTAGACATTCGAATCGATTATAATTATGGTTGTAATGGCTCAGATTCATGCTTAATTCTCTTCTTATAATTAATTCTTCCAAAAAAGCTTCTTTTCCAGGACTTTTAGTTTTTGAAACTTCCAAGGCCATATAAAGTGGTGAAATTTGGCCAAAATGTAGGTATGGGCTCATATTAGATATGTAGTCTTCGGATGGGTCATTTCTGAGATCTGCAAATTTTTCTAGCTTATTATTGATAAAAGAGTGGAATAACTTTAAAGCATTACTAGTTCCGCCTTCATATGCTCCGGGCTGGACTATTTCCTTTAATTTTAATTTTTCAAGGGATTTAGATAT
>JAUXXK010000265.1 GCA_030681145.1 Methanobacteriaceae archaeon
GGATGCGCAAGGGACTTGTTATAGATCTAGAAGATAGCGCTACCTGCATTAGGGAAGTAGTCGGCTTTGCTGAGAGAATGGCTGGGTCTAAGGTGACTTCATTGTATGTTGGGCTTTCGGCATCTCATGCTTTTTTGTCTCCCTCCAAAGGAATAGTTGCCGTCACAAGTGACGACCATGAGATTTCTCACCAAGATGTCGAGCGAGTTATGCAAGCCGCTTCCGTAGTTAGTTTGCCGCCAAACAGGGAGGTTCTCGAAGTTGTATCTAAGCAATTTGTGATTGATGGGTACAGTGGATTTAAGGACCCTATTGGCATGGTTGGTATGAGATTAGAACTCGATGCTTTGTTAGTTATTGGAAATCTTACTGCTGTTTCTAATTTACGTCGCTCGGTTACCCATGCCGGATTTGAAATAGCAGGATTCGTTTTGAAATCCTTGGCTTTGGGGGAATATCTGTTAACCGCTGATGAGTGCGAGTTAGGCGTTGCATTACTGGATATCGGTGCTAGTGCAGTTGAGATGGCCTACTTCGAGGGGGGGGCAATTCGAAATATTGGTGTGGTACCCCTAGGGGGTCACAGCGTCACCAATGATTTAGCGATGGGATTGCGTACAAGTTCCATCATTGCTGAGCGCATTAAGATGGATTATGATTTTTTTTCTGCTCAGCAAGAGGATAAATGGATAGACTTAGCTGTCTTCGGTGGGCAAGAACCCAGGCGAGTATCTACTAAAGTGATCGTTGATATGATAGAGCCGCGATATGATGAGATCTTTCGTCTTGTAAGAGACGAAATCGCTAGGTTCAAGGTAGGGGAAATCCTTCCAGCCGGCATCGTGGTATCAGGAGGGGTAGCGAAAACAAAAGGAATCGGAGTATTGCTCAAGCGATATTTCCCTAGTAACTCTTCTAGGCTTGGGCTCAATTTACATGAGACTGTTGATGATGTCGGATATAACACGGTGCTTAGTATCATTAACTATGCTTATGCTTTGAATAGCCGCACGAAGGACCGTAATAGTGGGGAGTCTCAAAAAAAGAGTGGCGGAATTATCAGTAGATTTAAAGATTTTTTGAAAGATTTTTGGGAGTAAGAGATGGAGGGATGAGCATGCTAGAGTGGGAGATAGAGTATGGACAATTCGCTAAAATTAAGGTCG
>JAUXXK010000266.1 GCA_030681145.1 Methanobacteriaceae archaeon
TCATTCTTTATTTTATTAAAGTCTTCCAGAAGTCCTTCGAGTATGGCACGACCCTCCAATAAAAATTCTGGGTTTTCCAGTCCTAAAGCAGTAGCATATTCAAAAATAAGAACCTTCAAAGCCTTCCAACTCCCCTAAAAATAACCCCTTGTTTTCTAAATTCTTCAGGGTCTAAAATGGGACGGTTGCAAATAAAAATCGAATTTTCTATCATTTCTGGAGTTATGTTGTAATATTCTTCATGATCCGTGATTAAAACAACACAGTCACATTTAAGTGCTTTTTCAAATTCTACAAAGCTAGCTCCCATGTTTTCAATTATTTCACGGCTTACATGAGGATCATGAGCCATTACTTCACCACCACCACCACATAACGCCCTAATTAAAGGTTCTGCTGGTGTTTCTCTAGCATCTGCCACATTAGCCTTGTAAGCAACACCTAAAATACCTATAGTTGATTTATTTAATGGTTTATTGAATTCCGCCAGTGTTTTTTTTATTATTTCAGCCACATGATATGGCATATGCTCATTTATATCCCGGGCAGTCTTAATCAGTACGGCAGGATTATCTTTTTTATCAGCAATCTCTACAATGAAATAAGGATCTATAGATAGACAGTGCCCACCTACTCCAGGACCAGGTGTATGAATATTTACCCTAGGATGATAATTAGCTGCAGTAATAGCATCAATAGCATCAATTCCCATTGATTCACAGGCCATAGCCAATTCATTAGCCAGAGCAATATTGGTGTCCCTAAAAGTATTTTCCATTAATTTAACCATTTCAGCAGTTACCAGATTCTTTACGGCGATTACTTTTCCTTCGGTTATTTTTTCATAAAGCAAAACAGCTCTTTTTGAGCTTTCTGAATCTATACCACCAATTACCCTTGCATTGTGAGTCATTTCGAATAATGTATTATTTGGAAGTGCTCTTTCAGGAGTATAGGCCACCTTAAAATCTATAGATGATTTAAGTCCATTTTTTTCCAGTATAGGTATAACTACATCCTCACAAGTTCCCGGAGGAATTGTACTTTCTATTATAACTAGATCTCCTTTTTTAAGATCATTACCAATCATATGGCATGCAGATATAACGGCAGAAAGATCGGAACATTTATTCTCATCCACAGGTGTTGGTACTATAACAATAAGGACATTAGAATTTTTAGACGCTTCTGATGATTGGGTGGTGGCTCTTAAATTGCCTTTGGAAACAACTTCTTTAACCAGTTCATCCATTCCGGGCTCCATTATAGAAGATACACCAGAGTTGACTTTATCAACAGTTTTTTGATTTATATCGACACCAACCACATTAAATCCATTTTTTGCAAATAGTGCTGCAGTAGGAAGCCCAATATGACCTAAGCCAAATATTGTTATCTTATCGATTTTTTCAGCCATTTTATCTCCTGTTTTATAATAAAATAATAATTAAATTTTTTAGAGTATCTTAATATTAGATAATTAATAAATGCCCTCTAAAATGTTTTTGAAACTCTTGCATTTTAGCACAAATAATCCTTGTGATAACTTATTAAATTTAATTATTTAAATAAAGGGAAAAGGAGTTTATAAATTTTTACTTGAAAATAGAAATAAAAAAATAAATTAAATTTCTCCTTTGGAATAATGATCAAAAAGAATATATTTATTTTTCAATTTAAGCATCTCATGAGGAAATACCGCTTCTCCATTATCATAAACAGTCCTGATAATTGCATTTTGACTATTTTCAAATTCTTTAACAGTTATATCATAATCAATAAGTTCCATTTTTCTTTTAAACTGATTCATTAAATCATCAGGAGCCTGAATGTTCAGATTTCCATTTTCATATTCTCGTACAGTTACATCCAGAATTTTTTTAGAAGCTTTACCATCACCATACGGATTTTTGGCTTTTTTCATTTTTTTCTGAATTTTAGGATCATTCATGATCATATGAGCGGTTTCAATGATTTTATCTTTTTTGGAGCCTACCAAAATATTTCCTCCGGCTGTAACTGTTTCAGGACGCTCAGTATTGTATCTTAAAGTCATACACGGAACATTGAGAGTTATGGCCTCTTCCTGAAGACCTCCAGAATCCGTCATTATCATGCTGGAACTGGATAATAGAAGTAAAAAATCAAGATATCCTACCGGTTTAATGATTTTTATATGATCTTTTTCCACTAGTTTAGAATAAATACCAAATTTTTCCAGATTTTTTAATGTTCTGGGGTGTACTGGAAAAACAATCGTAAGCTCTTCCAATTCAAGCAAAGCATCCGTAATTTGTGTTAATCTTTCCAGATTGTCCACATTTTCCGCACGGTGCATAGTCAGAGTAAGAATATTTTCATGGCCATCAATCTGTGATAAAATATCTGATTTGTTTTTAGCAATTGCAAGATTTCTTAAACAAGCATCAACCACAGTGTTACCCGTTATAATTACTTTTTTGGGATTTATACCCTCGGCAACCAGATTTAATGCAGATTCTTCAGTGGGCACATAGTAAAGATGAGAACAGACATCAGCCACCATACGGTTTATCTCCTCAGGCATGGTTTTATCAAAAGACCTTAATCCTGCCTCCACATGCCCTACAGGAATGTGCAATTTAGATGAAACAATAGCACCAGCTAAAACAGCATTTGTATCTCCCTGAACCATTACGAAGTCCGGTTTTTCGTCAATAAAAACTTTTTCAATACCTTTCATCATTTCTGCAGTTTGTTCCCCATGTGACCCGGATCCTACCCCGATATTATAATTTGGTATAGGTAATTCCAAGTCAAGGAAGAACTGATCGGACATTTCATGATCATAATGTTGTCCCGTGTGTATTAAAATATAATCAAGGTTTCTTTTCTTAATTTCATCAATTATTGGAGCCATTTTTATTATTTCTGGCCTTGTACCTATCACAATGGCAATTTTCATAATTATCAACCGTTAATTTATAATGTTATAATTGTCATTAATATTCTAAATTTATATTAGATTAGTTATTTGAAGTTTATGAAGATTATAAAATTTTGATTATTCCAAATATTCTAAATCAGAATTATTAATTGGTTACTCAATTGGATCTCTTCTTCTTTTGGCCCTATATTCACTATTAACTCCCCATAGCCTCTGTTTTGCTTGTTTATCCCTTTGATTCTTAATTTTATCTTTCCACTTTTCAATTTGTAATTTTAATTTTTCAGAGCCCACCAGTGCCATTTCTTGTGACAGGTCAAGTTTTAAAGTTGATGATTGGATAACCGGAACATTATTATTTTCTAAAACTTCTTTGGCCTGATGAGGCATTTTATCAGAAATAATAACTGCTTTTAATGAGATATTCGCCAGAGATGATGCGGTTTGAGAGCCACCACCTCCAGAGTTTGAGATATAAACCACATCCCCTTTTTTTATATTCCCACATATGCGAGCCTCGTTAATTCCTTCACGAGTAAAAGATTCAATGATTTTAACTGGAACCATTTTATCAGAAATTTCTAGAGTCTTAATTTTCTCGATAGAGATTAATTTTTTCTCTAATTTCTTTTTGAGGGTTTTTTCATGATTATATTTATTCTGTAATTGTTTAATAATATTTATTTTAGAAGCTACTTTTTTATTCAGCAATATTTGATTAGAATATTCTTGGTGAAGTTTTTCTAGCTTTGATTTAAGTTGGGATGATTCCCTCTTTTGATTGTGAACCTCGTTTTTCAAAAGATTGTTTTTATCTTTTAAATTTTTTATAATGGATTCGTGGTTCTTAATCTGAGTTTCTTGTCTCTTTATTTGTCTTTTTAATTTTATAACAGTTTCAGAATCTAATTTTTTGTCTTCAACATTATTTTCCAGTCTTTTTTCGGTTTTAATCTGTTTAATGTTGTTTAAAACTATTTCAAATGCCTTAGTTATTGGTGTTCCATTAATAAAAAAATTTTTTATATTTTCTATTTCTTCAAAAGATAAATTTTTTGCATGTCCCCTTTTTTCAATTTGAATAAACTTCTTTTCATAATTTTTATAGGTTTTTATTGCTGCAGCAAGAGCATCACGTTGATGAGCATTTGTTGGGATACATGCAGATGAAGTTTCTTTTAAATATTCTTCAACCATTTCATTTTTAGATTCGACTGTCATTACCTTTGGGGGCGAATAGGTTTTTGAATTTAATGATGCAGCTAATTTTTTAACCATTTTTGGTGGTGGATTAACATCACTGGCAACGATTGCTGTTCTTCCATAAAATATTATCTCCCGAACCACTTCTGAGTAAGAAGCCTCTTTAATACTTTTTAAATGAATAATATTGCCATTAAAGTCTATTATTGCAATCCCAACAGTTAATCCTGGATCAAAACCTAGAATAATCCATTTTTTATGTTTTTTTATGTTTTTTGGTTTATCCAAAACATCCCTATCTTGTTTAAGGGTATAGTTATCTGAAAAATTAGAATATTCTAAAATATCTGAAGAATCAAAATAAGCGTTATTAATATGATTTTCATCAAAGTCATTAAAATTGTTTAAAGAATTATCTGGTAGTTTAGCACCCATGCTTTTTATAGAAACTTTATTAATAATATCTTTATTAATATTATCAGAATTGTATTTTGAGTTTTTCATATTATATTTTTCAAAATTGGGGCAAAACAGATAATTTCCTCCTTAAGAAATGGTTTTTTCATAATTAATGGATTTCTCTTTTTAGATAGTATTGCTAAAAATCATGAAATATAAACTATGACCAAATATAAAGAAGATTATATTTATTATTTTTTCTTTTAGTATTTTCAAGTATATGTTTAATAAAAAAAATAGTATTTGAAGAATGTTTTTTAGATAAATTATTTTGTAGATGTCTTTTTTAATAAATCCAAATAATTAATCATGTTTTGTTCTAAAATAACCGCGGATTGACGTTGAAATAGTTCTTCTTTTAAAGTTGACTGAAATCTAAAGCAAGCATACTCATCATAAACAAATTCAAGATTTTTATAGTTTACATCCATTAAAATAAGATTTTCAGGGACCATTGGTTTTAAAGAAAAATCATTTTCCGGTTTAAGCATTTCTTTAATTAGTGTAGGATCTATTTTTTGATTCCCAGATTCTAAAATTGTTTTCACCATTTTTCGAACCATATTCCATAAAAAACTTTCTCCAAAAACATCTATGATTATAATTTCTTTATTTTTAATTACTTTAATCTCATCAATAGTACGAACTGGATTTCTTTCACTTCTTTTAGAAAAATTAATAAAATTATGTTTACCTTCTAAATAAGAAGCCGCCTCGACCATTTTTTCCAAATTAAAACCTTTCTTAGGAGTACTCAGTTCCCAGTTTAAAGGATATTTCTCAGTTTTTTCAGAAAGTATATATCTATAATGGCGTTGTGATGCATATCTTGGTTTGAATCCATAGTGAACTGGAGCTTTAGCTATGATCTGAATATCTTCAGGAAGATAATCATTTATTTGATTTATAATAACATTTTTTTCACTCATAAACGAAATCACATTTCCCATTGCGTGGACACCACGATCAGTGCGTCCAGCAATAGAAAAGTATGCCTTTTTTAAGTCATCTACTAAACCTGCCTTTTTTAAAGCGTAAATTATTTCTCCTTCCACTGTACGATATTGAGGCTGTCTCTGAAAACCATGGAAATTGGTTCCGATATAGGCCACTTTCAGGGCGACTTTTTTCATGATAACACCAATGAATAAGATTTAATTTATTAATTCTGGTTAATTCAATCTTAATATGAAAATGATTATATTGTTATATTGAAGTTATACATTCCACAATGAATAGAATCATTTAACTAAATCAAAATATTATTTAAAAGAGATTATTAATTAACTTAAATTTTTGTGCATATATTACAACATAAACATTACATTATTAATTAGTAATCTATTTATCATTAAATTAATTGATATTATTAAAATAGCATATTAACTCTGGAGAAACTTCATGAATAGATTATGGGGATATTTAAGTGCGATTGGAGCCACACTGTTTTTTGGAATTTCCGCTACCTTAAACAAAATAATGCTACAAGAAATGGATCCCATAGCCATCGCTGCTTTGACATACACCATTGCAGGGGTTTTCCTGTTTACACTCAGACAGTCACCTCTTAAAGAGAAAGTATTGAATGTTTTAAACAGTGAAAATGAATCAGAAAATTATATTAACCGTAAAGATTACATAATTCTTATTATAACCGCTTTATTCAGTTCAGTTATTGCTCCAATTCTTTTTTTGAATGGTTTGAATCAAACTACTGCAGTAAATGCTTCTTTACTGATAAATGTAGAAGTTCTTTTCATAATAATATTGAGTTTAATTATTTTTAAAGAATTTTTACAAAAAAAAGATGTTTTGGGAATGATTTTGATTATCACAGGAGCCGTTTACCTAGCAACAAAGGGCGAAATTGCAGATATTCTATTTAAAGATAGTTTCATTGGTAGTTTATTAATCATTATGGCCTCCTTGTTCTGGAGCCTTGATATTGTTTTGAGTAAATTTTTAAGTAATAAAAGAGATTTAATCTGGGTTGCAGGCATTAAAAGTTTTATTGGAGGAATAATTCTTCTATTAATGACTCAAGTTTTAAGTATAAGTCTTGAAACATCTTTCAATATGTTACCATACCTTCTTTTTGTGTCATTTTTCAGTGTTGGGAGTGCTTTTATTCTAATCTACTTTGCCATAAGAGAAATAGGATCTACACGTGTAGGGGCTATTTTTCCCGTTTCTTCTCTTTTTGGAGCAATATTTGCTTTTATTATTCTAGGTGAACCTTTAACCATTATGGAACTGTCATTCGGATTATTAATGTTATTAGGAATTTTTATTCTTTACTGGAAACCTAAATCATCAAACTAACTTTTTATGTGTCTAGTTGTTTGTTTCAACACCATTTAGTATTTTTTCTAGATTTTTTGAAAAGTTATTTTAATTTTTATCAATCACTAGATAAATTGAATTATATTAATAAGAATTAGAAATAAAAATTATTAGAGTACTTATATCATATACTATACCAATTAATAAATTTAAAAATAAAATATTGATAAAATATTATACTATTGATTAATTTTATAATTAAATCATGAATCATATATTAAGGTGCTAAAATGATGTTTCCCGAGAATAAAATGTTAATCATCCCTGCCGTAGATATAAAAAATGGAAAATGTGTACAACTAGTGCAAGGAAAACCCGGTACTGAACAAATAATACTTGAAAATCCCCATGAAGTTGCAAAAAGCTGGGAAAATAAAAAAGCTAGTATTATTCACGTTATTGACCTTGACGGAGCTTTAGGTGAGAAAGATAATACTGCTATTGTGAAAAAAATATTGGAAACAGTTAGTGTGCCTATTCAGATGGGTGGCGGAATACGCAGCAAAAAATACGCCCAAAAACTACTGGATATGGGCGTAAAAAGAATTATATTGGGAACTATGGCCATAGAAGATCCTCAAATAGTTCAGGATCTTGCAGATGAATATGGTAGTGACAGAATAATTGTTTCTCTTGATAGTAAAGATTCTATGGTTGTTATAAAAGGTTGGACTGAAAAAACCTCCATGAAAGCCCCTGAAATGGGTCAGATTCTAGAAAATTATGGTGCAGGAGGAATATTATTCACTAATGTGGATTATGAAGGACTATTAAAAGGATTTAATGTTGATCCTGTTTTAGAACTGGTGAGTGCTGTTCAAATACCAGTTATATATTCTGGAGGAATTAGTTCTCTTGATGATCTTAAAAAATTACAGAATACCGGTGTTAAAGGTGTCGTAGTGGGTTCTGCTATTTATAAAGGCAATATAGATTTTAAAAAAGCTTTAAAATACGAAAATCTTCGTTAATACTTAAATAAATTTGGGGAAGATGAATCAAATATTTTAATAGATATTAACTAAATTATTATTATCTCATTTATAATCAAAAAATATTGAATCATTTTTACAGGTGAAACCATGAAAATAGTGATGGCAACCGGTACTTTTGACATAGTACACCCAGGACACGGCTTATTCCTTAAAGAAGCCAAAAAATTAGGTGGTGAGAATGCACGACTGGTTGTAGTACTGGCTAGAGATTCCACAGTCCGATCCAAAAAAAGAATACCCATCATAAATGAAGAACAGAGACTGGAAATGATTAAATTATTAAAACCCGTAGACGAAGCATTTTTAGGCAGTGAAACTGACATGTTTGCAGTGGTTAAAAAAATAAACCCAGATATAATTGCCATTGGTCCAGACCAGAAATTCGATATTGAAAATCTAAAAGAAGATTTAAAAAATCGAGGGTTGGAATGTGAAGTTAAAAGAGTTAATAAATATAAAAAATCTCATTTAGACAGCTCATGTAAAATAATAAAGAGAATAAAAGAAATAGAATTTGATGAGAGTGCCTTCAAAAATTGTTAAATTATTTTTTAATTCTAAAATAAATTTTTATTATTTTTCTATGAATAATTCTATTAATTAAAATAAATTATTAAAATCAATTGAAAATTAAAAGTACAGTTTCTTTATCTAAAAAATTAAAAAAAAGAATTAGAATAATAATTCTTTGTAAATACCTTTCATGTATACTGTTTCTGT
>JAUXXK010000269.1 GCA_030681145.1 Methanobacteriaceae archaeon
AATAATCGAATTGTTTTAATTAATGTGGCAATTATTCCCGGAACAACTAAGAGTATAGCTTCACTTCTGGATTTAACAGAACGTAAAAAGATGGAAAAAAAATTAGCAGATAGTGAAAGAAGATACAGGTATATAGTTGAAAAAGCTGCTGCTGGAATGTTTATTTTAGATAAAGAAGGTATAATTAAATATTTAAATGACCATATGGCCTATTTATTGGATTATACTAAAAATGAAATGTTAGAAAATCATATAAAAAGTTTTGTAGAGGAAGAAGATGATTTTTACAGGCCTAGGAAACATTTAGACACCAAAATAGAACAATATAATTGGTTTAAACTTTTACAAAAAGAAGGAAATGTATTCTGGTCAAATTTAACAGTTTCCCCGATTTTTAACTCTAAAAATGAATATACTGGATTATTAGGAATTGTTACAGATATTAATATGCAGAAAGGGTTAGAAGAAGCATTTTTAGAAAGAGAAAAGATTTCTAAAGAAATTATTTATGATATGATGGAAATGCTAAATAAATTTGCAATGGATAAAGTAACTTCAGAACCCCCCAAAAATGAATTATCTGATAATAAAAATTTGGATAATAATTAATTTTATATACCTTCTGAAATATATTATTGAAAATAAATGTATGGTTAAAAAAGGTATATATTATGGAAAAATCAGCTTTAGAAATTAATAATGATCCCTATTTAATAAATTTCATAAAAAGGAGAAAACTCTCTGAATCAACGGAAAGAGTATATTCTGGTAGGTTAAAAGCATTTTGCGAGTTTTTAGGTAAAACACCATCTGAATTAATAAAAGAATCCCAAAAAGAAAGTGGCTTAAAGATACATGAATATTTTAATGATTATATAGAAAACTTGAAAAATACTGGAAAATCATCTAATACTATTATTAACCGTTTAGATACGGTTAAAGCCTTTTATAAAGAATACAATATTGATTCAGATAGTATAAATCGTATTATAAATCCAGAAACAGATAA
>JAUXXK010000280.1 GCA_030681145.1 Methanobacteriaceae archaeon
AAAAATGTTTGATTATATAATTGTTGGAGCTGGACTTGCGGGATCAGTGATAGCAGAGAGAATATCTAATGTTTTAGATAAGAAAGTTTTATTAATTGAAAAAAGGAACCATATTGGGGGTAATTGTTATGATTATACTGATTCAAATGGTATTCAAGTACATAAGTATGGCCCCCATGTTTTCAGGACTCATTTAGAACATGTATATGAATACTTATCTCAATTCACTGATTGGAATATATATCAGTACGAGGTTTTAGGGTCAATTGATGGTAATAAAGTGCCTATTCCTTTTAATTTAAATACATTGTATGAATTATTACCTGAAAATCTTGCTGAAAAATTAGAAAAAAAATTAATTACACATTTTGGTTATGATGTAAAAGTCCCTATTTTAGAACTTATAAAAAAAGAGGATAAAGATCTTAAATTCTTAGCAGATTATATTTATGAAAAGGTATTTTTAAATTATACAATAAAACAATGGGGATTTAAGCCAGAGGATCTGGATCCATCTGTAACTGGAAGAGTACCAGTATTTATATCCCGAGATAATAGATATTTCCAAGAAAAGTACCAAGGAATACCTAAAAATGGTTATACCAAACTTTTTGAAAGAATGTTGTATAATCCAAATATCAAAATAATGCTAAATACGGATTATAATGAAATTATTGACATTAATCAAGATGGGATTTATGTTTTTGATAATAAATATGATGGGAAAATTATTTTTACTGGTGAAATAGATGAATTTTTCAAGTATAGTCATGGAAAATTACCTTACAGAACTCTTAATTTTAAGTTTGAAACCATTGAACAAGAATATTTCCAGGAAGTGGCCACGGTAAATTATCCTAATAATCATAATTTCACAAGAATCACTGAATTTAAACATTTTAATCCTATAAAAAGTAGTAAAACGACTATTGCTAAGGAATATTCTTACTTTTGTAATAAGAAAATTAAAGGAAAAGATACACCTTATTACCCAATTGCTCGTGACGAAAATCAGGAATTATATGAAAAATATAAAAATGAAGCTAAATTACTTGATAAGGTAATATTCGTGGGAAGACTTGCAGAATATAAATATTATAATATGGATAATGTTGTTGAAAGTGCTTTAAATGTATTTAAGGAGAAAATTATTAACGACTAAATGACTTATATTAAGTATGGTTTAATTATTTTCATAGAGTTATTGTTTAGTAAGATAATTCTTGTATATTGTTAATTTTTTCTATGCCCATATTTGAATTTTATATGAATTATATTGCCTTAAATCCTGAATTTAGTTGATTAGGTCGATATGAAAATCTCCTTTTACTCATTAGAATTACTGTGATTGTTTTTAATACTTAAAATGCTTTAAAGTTCTTTGTTATATAAATTCTAAATTCCTGGAAATACATAGGGGAGAGTGTGCGACGCACCTTACTAGGTAATTCATAAGTAATACGTTTTAATTAAATTATATGATAACTCTCTACCTATTCAAATATATAATATTTTCTACTTACCTTTGCATAACAAATAGTCAATAACAATAACAAAAAGAGGTCCGTGCACCTTCCCCTATGTACACTGGGAAATTTTGAATTTAGGTCTAGAATAAATTTAATTACTATTTTTCGGCTTAATTTAATTTTATTATTCTAATATATA
>JAUXXK010000287.1 GCA_030681145.1 Methanobacteriaceae archaeon
CATATAAGTTTCTTTTTTTAGTGGTCATTGTATAACTTTAAATAACAACTTTTCCTATATTAAATCTAGTTGAAATAACATAATAGTGATCAAATGAAATACGACCTTTTTAACAAAAGCTTAGTTAAAGAATTTGCCATCAATATCCGTTTATCTTCAGAAGAAAAAGAAAAAAAGTTAGTTATACTTAAAGAATACATCAAAAGAGTTCGGAATAAGGAATTTAAAGATGAAGTTCGTAATTATAAATTTTTTTTGATGTGGATACTCCCTAAACTTTTAGATTATGATATAGATGATATTGAATTCGAGAATCCTATTAAAGGAACAAGAAAAAGAGTTGAATTTGCTCTTAAAGATGATGATGGAAATATATTCACAATTATTGAGGTTAAAGGGCAAGGAACAGATTTAGATAAAAAGCAAACAGGCTCTGAAAAAACTCCAGTTGAACAGGCTGTGGATTATGCTTTTCATGAAGAAGTAAAATGGTTTATTGTAACAGACTATAATGAATATAGGCTTTATAATATTGGTAAAGGAGACGAATATTTTAGTTTGAATATTTCTGAATTGGAAGATGAAGAGCTTTTTAAAGAATTTTTACTTTTATTTTCCAAAAAATCCTATCAAAATGGGGTAGTTAATGATTTATTAACTAAATCTATCTTTAAAGAGATTGAATTTGAAAATGAATTCTATAAATTTTATCATGAAACTCGTTTAATGTTAATACAAGAATTAAAAACACAAAATTCATTAGAAAATAAGGATGCAATTAATATTGCCCAAAAAATATTGAATAGATTTATGTTTATCTTCTTTGCAGAAGATCGGGGACTTTTACCTTCTAGGATATCTGCAAAGACTATTTCATCTCCGATTAATAGTTCAGTTCTAAGAGGAAATTCCATTTGGAATTCAATAAATAAGCTTTTTTTAGAAATAAATGATAATGAAGACTGTGAAATCACTGGTATTTTTCCATATAATGGTGGTCTTTTTAGAGATGATCTAAAAGACGTTAAAATTCGAGATAAAGTAGAATCTATGGATTATTTATATGATGAAAAACAGGAGTGTCAAATTAACAAACTTGGGGTTAATATTGGAGATATTGAAAGATTATTAGAACCATATGGGGAAGTAGTTAATCCCATTTTTAAAAATCTGATAGCAATATCGACCTTAGATTTTTCTTCTGAATTAGATGTTGACATTCTCGGACACATATTTGAAAATTCAATTGAAGATATAGAAAAACTAAAGGAAGGAACGGATACTCGTCGAAATGATGATGCAATATTTTATACAAAAGAATATATAACGGATTATATTTGTAGGAATACCATAATCTCCTATTTAAGTAAATCTGGAGATGCTAACACTGTAAGTAAATTAATAAATGAATATTCTAATGTTAATGAAATTGAAGATCTTTATAATAAACTGTATAAAATCAAAATTCTTGATCCATCTTGTGGGTCAGGGGCTTTTCTAAATAAATCAGCGGATATTTTAATGGAAATCCATAAGGCCAT
>JAUXXK010000289.1 GCA_030681145.1 Methanobacteriaceae archaeon
CCATGAGGTTTTGGGTGAGGGTTTTACTTCTGGATAGCCTATGATTACCAAACCAAAAAAGGAATGTGAAGGATAACCTTCTCATTCCTTTTTTGGTGCGAGTAGTAAAATCAAATGCAACAGAAATAGTTGATGAATACATAAACCCATAGTGAGAAACCATGTATGATTTAGGTGTATACGCCAAACACATACAAGGAGGTCGCCCACTATGGTTAATTCTAAGTTTACCACTCCTAGACGCACTTTTAAACACCTAAGCCCCTTTGAACGAGGACAAATCAAATCTTTGCTTGTTGAAGGTAGAAGCCCGAGATACATCGCTAGGCTGCTAGGCCGGGCACCTAGCACTATCATCCGTGAAATTAAACGCGGGACAGTGAGCCAGCTTAGAAGCAATTTGACCACATATCAGGCATATTTTTCTGAAACTGGCCAGGCCCGCCTGCGGCAGGCAGGCCATCTATGAAAAACATCGTCGCCGGTGTGGTCGCACCTATAAAATCGCCCAAGTCGAGACTTTTCTAGGGCTGGCCTGCCGTGGCAGGCTGGTAGAACAACGGATCCTCAAGGACAAGTGGTCACCGGATGCCATCGTCGGAGCGTACAAAATTGATCCACAGTGGGAAAGAGAAAACATGGTATGCACAAAAACTTTGTACAATTATATTGATCGTGGATTACTCAAGGTTCGTAATATCGATTTACATCTCAAAGTTCGTCTCAAGCAAAAAAAGAAAAGAGAGCGAAAAAACAAGCGGATCATGGGGGAAAGCATCGAAAATCGGCCGAGCGAAGTAGAAACCAGAGCGGATTTTGGTCATTGGGAGATTGATACGCTCTTAGGCCCGCCTGCGGCAGGCAGGCAAAAAGACTTGCGATACAGCCCGCCTGCGGCAGGCAGGCAGAAAGACAGCTGTGCTGTGAACATGATCTTCTCCACTATAGCGGAGACTTATGGGGAACATATGCCCTATATATTTCGTTCTATTACGGCCGATAATGGATCTGAATTCTCGCACCTGTCTGATTGCCTGCCTGCCGCAGGCGGGCCGGCAACGCTTTGGAACGAAGGCCTATTTCGCCCATCCTTATTCGGCTTGGGAACGTGGTACTAATGAATGCCATAATGGTATAGTTCGCCGCTTCATCCCCAAAGGAAAGCCAATCAAAGACTTTTCTTCGGCAACAATCCACAGAATTGAACGCTGGATCAATCAGCTACCACGCAAAATACTCGGCTACAAAACTCCTGAAATATGCTTCCGAGACGAACTGCTGAAAATCTATACGACACATCTAAATAATGGTCTCTCAAATAATGTTGCATTTAATATTGCAATTTAGGTTCCTTTTTTGGTTATAGTAACAAACCCTATTTTGAAACGTTTACGAAATCGCCACTCTTCAGCCCACACGCGTTAGCCTCATCG
>JAUXXK010000290.1 GCA_030681145.1 Methanobacteriaceae archaeon
AAAATTGAATTTGGAAATTATACGGTGAGAAAATGAAAGCAGACGCAACCAAGATTACTGAAGGGGTGTACTGGGTAGGAGTTTTAGATTGGGATTTACGGACTTACCACGGATATACTTTGAATGGGACCAGTTACAACGCATATCTAGTATTTGGAGAAGAAAAAGTGGTTTTGATTGACAATGCATATCCTGGAACATTTCCCGAACTTTATGCTAGAATAGAAAACGCCTTCCAGCAGGAAGGAAGGGAAGTTAATATTGATGTTATCGTTCAAAACCATGTGGAAAAAGACCACAGCGGATTATTAGTAGAATTACATAAAAAATTCCCTCAAGCACCTATTTACTGTACTAAAATTGCAGTAGCTGGGCTTTTAAAACATTTCCCTGCTCTTAAAGGAGCAAAATTCCTGGAAGTAGGTACCGGCCAAACTCTGGAACTAGGTGGAAAAACTCTGGCCTTTTTAGAAGCTTTCCTTCTGCATTGGCCCGATAGTATGTTCACATTGCTTGTGGAAGACGGTATATTATTCCCTAACGACGCTTTTGGACAACATTTGTGCTTCCCACGAAGATACGATCATGAAATTCCAGAATATGTTCTGATGGATGCCACTAAAAAGTTCTATGCCAACCTGATTACGCCACTATCCAAATTAGTGTTGAAAAAATTCCAGGAAGTCACAGATTTGGGATTATTAGAGCAAATAAAAATGATTGCACCTTCTCACGGTCAAATCTGGACCGACCCTATGAAAGTTATCGGGGCCTATAGTGAATGGGCCACTGGAAAGTGCGATGACAAAGTCACTATCATATACGATACCATGCATTCCTCCACACAGAAACTGGCTCATTCACTGGCAGAAGGAGTGATGAGTGAAGGAGTAGACGTAAAAATATACTACCTACACGAAGATGAGCGAAGTGAGATCGTGAAGTCTATACTGGACAGTAAAGCTATCGCTCTGGGTGCACCAACCATTTATGATGAACCATTCCCCAGTGTGGGAGATCTCATTTACTATCTACGCGGCTTAAAATTCGACCGTACTGGAAGAAAAAGACTTGCAGTGACTTTTGGATCCATGGGAGGTCAAGGAGGAGCACCAACCAGTTTGGCCAAGGATTTAACTGGCTGTGGATTCAATGTCAAGGAACAATACGAAATATTATATGTTCCTAACCAGGATGAAATTGATGCCATCTTTGAATTGGGTAAAAAACTGGCCCAGGAAGTTAAAACTTTATAGATATATAAAAATCAGAGAAAAATTGGATCATTATAATCATATCTGATTTAAATCTCCTCACATATTTAATTTATATTTCGCTAAACCCCCTAACTTTGCGAATAAAATATAAAAACATAATGTCCGGGCACCGGGCATTAAACTCACAAAAATATAATAAATTCTTTGGAGGAATAAAATATGGAAATTATAAACGAACACGAAATTGGAATTTGTAAAGGAACTGACTTAGAAAAAGCTGTGGCTGCCAATTTTAATGGTGAATGTCAGGAAGTAGGAATGTACTTGGCCATGGCCCGATTAGCCCAAAGAGAAGGACTTCCAGAAATTGCTGAAACCTTGAAGACTATTGCATGGGAAGAAGCAGAACATGCATCGCATTTTGCTGAATTAAATGGTGTTATTAAGCCAACCCTTAAAGAAAACCTTG
>JAUXXK010000028.1 GCA_030681145.1 Methanobacteriaceae archaeon
ATTTTTTGTTGATGGGAGCGGAAATAACACTATGCGATTAAATTTCACTAATTCTGATGATGAAAGTATTCAAAAGGGAATAAAAAGTTTGGGAAATAATATTAAAGAGATTTTAGCTAATAGTTAAAGTGGTTTAATGTCTGGTAAAAAAATAAAAAAAGTAATTTAATTAACTGGTTTCCTGTTTAATCTGTGTTTTTTTGTAGGCAATTAAAAGAACAATAAGAATAATGGGGATTATAATATCAATATATAGAACTATACCTGCATTGCCCGGCGCATAGTTACCAGCGTAAATCATGTCTTGAATATGCCCGTAAGCAGCACCCCAATAAAATATTGTGATCCCAATAATAGTTGCTGTCCAGAAATTATCTCTGAATTTCCAGCATAATAATCCCAGTATACCAAATGAAAGATTGGTAACGCCCACTTCAAACTGGAAAGGACTTCCAGCAGGCCATCCTATAAAAGCCGCAACTTGTGCCGCCATGAAAGTATGTCCTAAAAATGTCCAGATAGAACCTAATCCAACCATTACCACTAAGAAAGATAAAAGTACTATTTCCAAAATTTTATTTTTATTCAATGATTTTTTATTTAATACTAACAACAAAACAGCCATTAATGCAGTTATTGTTGGCCAGATATACAGCATATTCATAAGAACCTCTCCTTTAAAATATCAAATAAATTTATTTTATTTCACACTGTATATAATAATAAGGATTTTTACTAGTGTCGATAATATGATAGCTGTCTTTAATTAAAATAATGTTTATCTACACTTATAAATAGTTTATAAATAATATCCCAATATTTTGTATATTTAAAAAAAAGAGGTAATGATATGGGAGTGCGTTATGTATGCTCACTTTTCACAGTGCGCGACCTTCAGAAATCGAAAAAATTTTATCAAGATGTTTTAAGTCAGGAAATAGAAATAGATCTCGGAGAAAATATTTCTTTTAAAGGCGGTTTTGCAATTCATGACCGTGAACATTTCAAGGGAATTATCATAAAAATATTGATAATACTGATGTTCAAAACGGCATAGAACTTTATTTTGAGTCTGATGATTTAGATACTATTCAAAATAAATTAGAATCATTAAACACTGTTTTTGTACATGAAATTCGTGAACAACCTTGGGGACAGAGAGTAATGCGTTTTTACGATCCAGATGGTTATTTGATTGAAATTGGGGAATCCATGAATATGGTTATTAATCGGTATTATCAAGAGAGTATGTCTGCAAAGGAAATTTCAGAAAGAACTAGCATGCCTATGGAAATAGTTAAAATGATTTTAAGTAAATTAAATTAAGTTTAGAAACAAAATATAAAAAAATATGCCGTTATATATTAATATATCATTATAACAGAAAAATTTAATTAATTTAAATCAATTAGAATATTCTAAAACGCCGGGGACGGGATTTGAACCCGCGAGATCCAAAGGATCATGGGATTAGCAGTCCCACGCCGTACCAGACTGGGCCACCCCGGCATACAATTATTATTATATTTTTATTAAGTAGAAAAAGGGTAATTTAAACTTTTAAACATACTCTATTATAAATGTTTCTTTTTTAAAGATTTTGAAAATTTAATTAATAAAATTTTTTATTATAATTAAAGGCATGTTAAGGAGTGGACAAACCTTCCGACAATCAGTTATCCAGAAATTCAATTCCACCCCGTTGCTCCACAAGCATCAGCTGTTTATGGTAGAGCTGCTCCTTTCCAGGCCTGACCCGTTCCCATGATTAAGATAGTTTATTCTTACCCTCCAGTAAGAACCCTATCACCACTAATCCTGCGGGACGTGGTTTCGACATTAAATTTAAGGGCTGATAATAAGTTAATTTGCCGCCTCCTTAACTTCAACCGCACCATATAGGGGATATGTGCTTACAGAGGACCCCTACCCCTCCAGTCTAGCCCGCATTTATATTAATCATGATAGTATTTTAAGGTTACTATTTTTACAATTAATTTTAAACATTTTTATTGTGTTGCAGCTAATAAAGAAGCCAAATGTAAAATATTGGTTATAATAAATAGGGAATATAATTAAAAGTACAGTTAGTTCGACAGATTTAATATTTAACTGATTATTTTATTTAATTTTTAATAATAGATTAATATAAAAATAATTGTTATTCAATACAAAAAGTTTCCCAAAAGTAAAAATATTTTTTGGAAATAATAATTGAAGATATGAAAAGTTATAATGATTTTAAAGCTTTTATAATATCTCCATCAGTTATTATCCCCATTATTTTGCCATCTTTTAACACAATGAGCTGGTTTATAATCCCATCTTCGGAACCATGTTCATACATTTCATCAATAGCATGTGAAAGGGTTTCTTCTGGTTTAACACATGCCACATCAGTCACCATGACTTTTTCCACCGTTGTACCCATTGTATAGTTATCAAGTATCAAGTTGTGGCCTAAATCTGAAGCAGTCACAATACCCATCAACTTTTCACCATCCACCACCGGCAAAGCGCTTACTTTATATTTCATTAATTTTTCAAATGCAAAAACAACTTCTTCTTCAGGACTTACTGTAATTACATTTTTAGTCATTATTTCCTTTACTTTTAGTTTTTCTAACACTTTTTTCACCTCCATTACTTTTTGTAATAGATTTAATTATAGAATCAATAGTAGTTACCACATCAATATTTTCAATAACCGGAACATCATTTTTCTGGGCCTGAGATTCGAAATATCTGTGAGTTCTACGTATAGCCCAAAAATAACTCATATACCGTTCCAAAGGCCTTCTAGCCCACATTTGTCGACATCTTGAGTAAAATCTTCCTTTATGCACATTTTCATCAGAAACTGTCAGGACAAATATGGCCACATTATTCTTTTTTACCAGATCCTCCCTTATGAAACCTGGAACAATATGAACCCCTTCAATTACAATACTTATACCTTCTTTTAGAGATCTTTCAATTACAGCTTCCACACCAATACTTACCGTGTCAACATGGTCTCTAAAACCTATCAAAACTTCATCAAGTTCAGAAGGAGGAGGTATTCTTAAAGAACGATACGCAGTG
>JAUXXK010000299.1 GCA_030681145.1 Methanobacteriaceae archaeon
CTAAAAATTTACCATGTTCATGTATACTGGTGCCACGGCCATAATATATGGTGCCTCCCTCAGCCCCTGCTTTACGAGCAGATTTCATTATGAAACTTCCACGTCCTGCTTCTACAATAACATATATCAATTTAAAACCAGAACAACTATTAATCATGTTACTCATTTGTCTCACTCCTTTTTAATAGAATTCCTAAAACAAGCATGAAAATTATGGGGAACATCGCTACCAGACCGACAGTACCTATTCCTAAAAACCCTGAATTTTCACCCTTCAATCCAATTGCCATACTGGTCATAATGGGTAGAACAAATGTAACTACCACTGGGCCTGTAGCAACTGCTCCTGAATCAAATGCAATGGGGATAAAATCACGAGGAGTTAGCATTGCTAAAGCTAATATAAGTAAATAACCGGGTATTATAATCATTGATAATGGTAAATTCAGATAAATTCTTAAAACAGAAAATAAAAGAGCAATTCCTACTCCAAAAGCAATACTCATTATCATTATATTTTTTTTAACATAACCTGATGAAACTTTCTCTACTTCATATACAAACACGTTTACTGCGGGTTCAGCGAGTATAGCAAACACACCAACTATAAATGCAAATATAATAACCCAATAATAGTCTAATGTTGATAAAAAACTTCCGATATGTGTCCCCATTGGTATTAAACTTATTTTAGCCCCAAAAAAGAAAAAGAAAAATCCAATTATGGTCATTAATATTCCAGAAATAATATCTCCTATATTTTTAGGAATCTTTTTTAAAATTAAAACTTGGAATATGAAAAATAGAATTAAAACAGGGGAGACTGCTTCTATTACTTCTAAAAATGCTTCAAGAGCACTCATTATCATTATATTCCTCCCCTAATTAAGCTCCAGATTAATATGGCCAGTACAGGGCCAATAGAACCAATGGCCATAATCCCAAAACCAGATTCCATCCTATCTCTGCCCCCAAGTACAGAAGCAATACCTACTCCTAATGCAATTAAAAATGGAACAGTCATTGGGCCGGTTGTTACAGCACCGAGATCAAATGCGTTGGATATAAATTCATTATCTGCAAATAATGAAAGGATAATTGCAGTACCATAACCGGGTATGAGAATGTAATGGATAGGGAAATCAACCATACTCCTTAAAACTGCTAAAAATGTAAATATACCCAATCCAATGGATGTAACAAAAATTAATTCTGTTTGAGAAATGGTTAAAATTGCTATTTGACTGATTTGGAAAGCGACTAATCTTACATCAGGCTCAGCAATGGTTAAAGTAAGTCCTAATAAAAAAGCAAATAACAATATCATAAAAAATGCTCTTTTTTCTATGAATGATGACCCCAGGTTTTCTCCCAGGGGTAACAATCCTTTTTTAGCTCCCTGTATAAAAAGAGTAAATCCTAAAATGGTAAATAATAATCCAATAATTACTGTTATAAACTCATTTAAAGACATTTTAATCAAAAATATCTGAAAAATTAGAATTAAAACAATTGCTGGTAAAAGAGATTTTAAAGTTGATTTAAACTCTTTTTTTAAATCTTTTAGGTACATAATTTCACTTTTATATTCATTAATTTATTTAATATTATTTTTAATGATTTATAAATCTTCTTTAGAAGATATGGCCATAATAAATAGTATTTGAATCGTATATCTTTTATCTTATTTTATACTTATTATTTAATTTTACTTGATATTCCCTTAAAATATTTAAGATAAAAACATTTATATATATTCTATATCTATTATATTCTATGCTTATAATATCAGATATTGAGGCAGCAATATTGGGTTTAATATGTGAATCTCCTCAGTATGGATATCAATTGGAAAAAATTGTGGAAGAAAGGGGAATGCGCAACTGGACTGAAATAGGATTTTCATCTATTTATTATGTTTTAAAACGTTTAGAGAAAAAAAATTATATTATTGGTGAAATGAAAGCCATAGAAGGAAAACCTGCTCGGAAAGTTTACACTATAACTTCTCAAGGGATAGATGCTATGCAATTTAAAGTAAAATCTGCTTTATCCGAAAATCAAAAGTCAATATCTTCTATTGATATTGGAATAGCTAATATCCCAATTATATCTCCTGAAGAATCTCTTAAATCTTTAAAATCGTATATTGAATCCATGAATGAGAAAATAAATTTCTTAGAAAAATCAGTAAAGATTCATAACGATTTAAAATCACCTTATTTCGTGGTAGCCCTTTTTGATAGGCCTCTTAACCAGTTAAAATGTGAAAAAGAGTGGATAAATAAGTTTATAAAGACAATAAAAGAAGAACAAAAAATTAGAGATTGAAAACCTTTTAATAAATATTCTACTAAAATTAATAAATTTTCGGTGATAAAATGCCTAAAATAGACTTTAAAAAAGAATTTAAAGAACTTTATACAGCTTCAAAGAATAATCCGATGATTTTAGAAGTACCAGAAATAAATTATTTAATGATAGATGGTCAAGGAGATCCCAACACATCTTTGGAGTATAAACAAGCCATGGAAGCAATTTTTCCAGTATCTTTTAAAGTTAAATTTATTTCAAAAAACGAAAAATCTCAAGATTATGTGGTCATGCCTTTAGAGGGCATATGGTGGATGGAAAATATGGAAAATTTCAATGTTGATGACAAATCCAACTGGAAATGGACCGCTATGATAATGCAAAAAAACATATACTTGTCTGCATAAAAAAATATTCTATGCAAGATATGATACTTGAAGAATTCCTAGACAGAGGAATCAAAGAAAGTACACAAAAACGGGATAA
>JAUXXK010000302.1 GCA_030681145.1 Methanobacteriaceae archaeon
TAAAAGACTTGGATCTCCATCCTGTAAGAAAAATTTATATGGGTACCCTTCAAGATCATCCCTGTTACGCGGTTGAAGTGGAAACATCAAATTTACCAGAAGGAATGTCTTACCATGATTTAAGAGATTTGTATAATATTATAGATAAAAATATATACCTTTTAGCCGGAAGGGCCATACAAATAATTAATTGGGACAAGAATCATCAGTTTTGTGGTAAGTGTGGTTCTAAAACAGAAAATATGGATAATGAAATGGCTAAAATCTGTCCAAATTGTGGTTTTAGCAGTTATACTCGGATTTCACCAGCTGTAATAACCGCCATTATAAAAGATGGTAAAATTTTGATGGCACATCATAGTCGCAGCACATCCAAAAGATATGGACTTATTGCTGGTTTTGTAGAGGCTGGAGAAACTCTGGAAGAAGCCGTACAAAGAGAAACCATGGAAGAGGTTGGTTTAAAAGTTAAAAATATAAAATATTTCAGCAGTCAATCATGGCCATTTCCTCATTCATTAATGGTTGGGTTTACGGCAGATTATGAGAGTGGAAATATTAAAGTAGATGGTGATGAAATTACCCATGCTAAATGGTTTAATTTAGATAATTTACCAGAAATACCCTCTGAAATAAGTATTGCACATGATCTTATTTTATGGTATAAAAATAAATATTCTTAATTAATCTTGGGATTCTATAATAAATTTTTTATCATTACCTATATGGTAAATATAATTTGTTACTAAAAAAAAAATTAAAGATAATGGGCTATAATCCAGCCCGTTCAACAATTATATCTGCCACATTTTTTGCGGATATAAATGGAAAGTCCTCTGCAGTTAAAACTTTACCTGCGTCACCTGCTTTTAATTCTACATCTCCAGATTTGCAAGTTGTTTCTGCTCCATCCGGAAAAGACCCTAGTAATTCTTCCGGTGTTTCAATAGGGAATTTTGCTCCAGCTAATGCTCCGACAATCTGTGCATGTATTTCATTTTTTACACTCATGATATCTCCTCCTGTTCATATAACTATAGTTAAATATCGTAATATACTTAATCGTCATTAAAATATACTAAATCTAATTTAATATACAAAAATAACCATATCAGTCATGATAGAAACCTTTAATACTAAAATATACTCTAAAATTAAAATATGGATAATCAATATGTAAGCAGTGATCCTGAAATTGTATATATTAAGGACAAATTAAATTCAATGCACCGTGATATTAAACGGATAATGGAAAAATCCAATCAAGAATATCTAGATATTATGCTATCAAGTTTTAAAGATGATTTTTTAAATGCCGTCCACAATTACATGAAAGACGATATTCAAATTGGCTTGGATAAAAGAATGGTTGATCCCTGCCCTATGCGTGATACTTGTAAGTCGCTATTCACGGAATATCTGGAAAAAAATGCACTTCTTTTAAGAGAAAATAGTGTTTCACCCGAAATTATTGAAAAAAACCGGGCAGATTTAGGCGAAATAAGGAAAAAGGTAAATCTAGAAAACTGTGATACTTGCTTTGGGGAAGTATCTGGAATCTTTGAAAAACAATTAAATTTAATGGATTCGCTGCAAATCTATGAGAGCAAGGAATCTCATAAACATGAATTATCAGATATAAATGAAGATTTAATTGTAAAAGATATTCTGGAACCATTATCTAACAAACAAAGGATACAAATATTAAAGGCTATGGCCTCTGAGAGTAGAACTTTTTCATCACTTTCCAAGTTAACAGGTTTAAGAGGAGGAAATCTTCTTTTCCATATACAAAAACTATTAGAAGGTGATTTAATATTACAAAGACACGAACGTGGCGATTATATGATTACCAAAAAAGGATTCAATCTCCTTTTACTACTTTTAAATATTCAAGAAAATTTAGATTAAATAAATAATAGATAAATTTTATCAGGAGGAATTTTATGGGACATAAACAAGTAGAGGTTAAATTAGATGAAGACTTTTTTATTTTGGTAGATGAAGGGATGGAAGCAATAATAAAGAACTTCATTCACTGGGAAATACAAACATGCAATTCCTGCATAGATTATAAAGGGAGGGTATGGATAGAGTTCTGCGAGTATAGTGATTGGGAACAATTTCTACAATTAACTCTTCGCCATAACATAGAATCAAAAGCAGTGAATCCAGAAAAACAAACATTATGGGATTTTTTACAGGAAAAATCAAAGGTTAATTTGGTTTTTGATGAAGAATTAATGGATGACCCCAATAAAGAAGATAATTATTTAGGAACCGGAGTTTTAATCATATGTGTGGGTTTGAAGTTTTCTAAAGAATTATTTAAAGAATTTGAAGAGTTATTCTTTGAAGTTTTTCCATCAGAATAAATAATAAATCTAAAAATAAATTGTAATTTATTTGAAATAAAAAAAAATTAATAAAAAAATTAGATATTTACAAAATTAAATATTTAATCTTTTTTATTTTCCTTTCTCAGCCAGCATATCCTGGTTGAAATTCTCGAACTGCTTGGCCAAACCCCTGAAGTGAGGAGCATAAGCCTTATAAAACCTTAATTTATTTGAGGCAATTCCTTTGGAAGCTACATAATCAGATAATTCTTGAATTTTGGCTTTATGTGCTTCTAGCATACATTCATCAGGATATTCTGCTAGTAATATTCCATCAGCACCGTGGTCAAATGCATAGGTTATATGTTCCGGCATTAAACGATTTATAGATGGAATTTTAATAATCCGAATAGACTCGGGATAGGTTACCCTATTATTTCCTATGGTATCTGCTGCAGTATAACCAACATTATCCAGGAAAGCAAGAATTCTAACTTCTCCCTCTTTTTTATCAGATAACAAACCATCCATCTGGGCAAAGAGTTCCTGGTCATTTAATCCTTTTATTTCAATGGCTCCTTCAGGACATGAACCCGCACAAGCTCCACATCCACGGCAGGCCATAGGATCAATGGAAATGTATTCTTCATCTCGGTAAACCGCCTTGAATCCACAAATCTCAATACATTTTCCACAGTGACTACACAGTGAATTTTTTATAACTGCCACCGGTGGCTCTGCCTCTGTTCCACACTTAATCTGTTCAGACACTTTAGCAGCAGCAGCATTGGCCTGGGAAACACTATCTGTGATATCTTTAGGACCTTGGGCCGTTCCACATACAAATATTCGTTCTACATCAGTATTAGCAGGTTTAATTTTGGAATGCTTTTCCTTAATAAATAAGTCCTGGCTGAGCCCTACATTTAATTTTTTAGCCAGCTCCATAGTACCCTCTGATGGTTCAATGGCCTCTGATAAGACCACCATATCTGTTTCAATTTCCATTGGTTTTCTTTGTAAGGTATCCTCTACCCTTACCACCAGCTTATCATTAATTTTGGTGACTTCTCCTGGCCTTCCCCGGATAAATTTTATACCTTTATCCTGCACATATCTTAGATAATTTTCATACATACCAACCGTACGAAGATCAGTATAACATATAACCACCTCAGTATCGGGATACTTATCTTTAATGATACTGGCGTGTTTTAGTGCCACCATACAACATACTTTAGAACAATATCGTTTACCGTCAGTTTTTTCATCCCGTGAACCAGTACACTGTATCATTACCACCCTTTCTGGAACTTTACCATCAGATATTTTCTGTAGTTTTCCTAAAGTAGGCCCATTAACCCCCAGAATACGGGCCAAATCCAGTTGGGATATAACATCGTCAAAACGCCCATAACCATATTCCGGCCTTTTGGTTAGATCATAACTTTCGTGTCCAGTAGCAATTACTACACTACCTGATTTAAGGGAAATAATTTCTGATTTAAGTTTAAAATCAATTGCATCCATGTTACAGACTTTTTCACATTTTCCACATTGAATACAATTTTCCACATCAATGGTGTAAACATCTGGAACAGCCTGAGAAAATGGTTTATATATGGCTTTACGCATGGTCATCTTCTGGTTCCATTCATCCGGAACCTCCACCGGGCATACATCCGCACATTTTCCACAAGCAATACATCGATCCTCATGGACAAAACTAGTATCTTTCTCCAGGATGAGATTGAAGTAACTGGATCTTCGACCGGCCCGTAAAAGACGAGTTTTAGTCATTATTTTAATGTTTTTATGGTTGATTACATCATTTATTATGGGGTTAAGAATACACAAAGAACATTCTTCAGCCAATTTTTCTGGAGAAAAAACCTTACCGATTTTAACCATGAAACCCCCAATAGTGGGATTTTTTTCTATAATAGTGACTTTAACTCCCTGATTGGCCAGAGAAAGTGCAGCGGTGATTCCTGAAATTCCTCCTCCAAAAATAGCTGCACTTTTTTCCGTACGGCTTATAATCTTGCTCAGGGCTTTGGCCTTTTTAACTTTTTCCACACCAGCTTGAACTAGACTGATAGCCTTTTTGGTTGCTTTCTCTTTATCAGAGTGCACCCAGGAACACTGTTCCCTTATATTCACCATTTCCACCATGTAAGGGTTCAGTGGATCCGCATAGTTTTGAAAAGTTTTAAGGTGAGTAAGTGGAGAACAGCCTGCAATGACCACCCGGTCCAAATTTTGATCTATGATTTCCTCCCGGATGTGTCGACGACAGTTAATAGAACATAAGTTTTCAAATTCTCCCACAAAATTAGCATCAATACTAGATTTAAGTTCTTGAATATTTACGGTGTCTGAAATATTTCCTCCACACCTACAGATGAATACACCTACTCTTTCACCGGATTTAGTGGAAAAGGAATCCTGCTTTTTAGTAGCTCTGGTTTTATTGATTATATCCTGAGTTTCCAGAGTTTTTGATTTTGTATTATTCATAATGATCAGATCAAATAAATTTTTTTTAAAATCCAATTATTTTATAAAACTAAATAATATTCCAATTAAATATCCTTAATTTTTTCCAGCAGTCCTTCTACTGGAACGCTGTGAGTTTGTATACCCAAAACTTTGTAAGGGTCCGCACCCATTCCCAATGCAGCCATTTGAGCCACACTTAAATGTACCAGATTGAGTTTTCGACCTAGTTCTTTTTCCAAAACTGGTTGATATCGATCCAGTTGCATCTGGCAGTTGGGGCACATATGTAGTAATAAATCAGCCTTACCTTCTAGGGCCATTAGCTTATCCGCAGTAGCAGATAATGATAAATCGCGATTAGCAAATCTTTGACTGAATCCCGCCCCACATGTAGCTTTTTTAAAGTCATACCAATCTACAACTTCCGCACCAAAAGCTGCGGCAATTTCATCCAGTATCATAGGATTTCTTGACCCCGTGATGGCATCTTCAGGATAAACCTTACAATAATGACAAGCATGGTGACTGGCAATGCGAATATTAGAAAAATCTTTTTTAATATTAGAAGCTATTTCATTTACCTTGGAATATAATATCTCCACCATGTGAAAGACATTTTTTTCACTATCAAGATCACCCACATTATATTTCATATGAGAAAGACCCGCCCTCTCTAAAATACCATTTATCTCATCTCGAGCTTTTTTATTAGAGTTTAGTAAGTTAATTGATTTTTTCATTATAGCATAACATGTAGAACATAAAGTCACTATATTTTCGTGATTTGATTTTCTGGCCAGAGCGAAATTTCTAGCAGATAAAGCAGAAGTTGAAATCTGGTCAAAAAGGTCGTAATAATGTCCCAATCCAGTGCAACATGATTGATTAGGGTCAATGAAATATTCTACTCCCATTTTATCAAATATATATTTGGTAGAAGATTCAACTCCAGGATACTCCACATTTACTAAACAACTTTTAAAGAGGAGAATATTTTTATCAGGAATAGTTTTCATGATTTCTTACCTTCATTATTAATTTAAATTTGATATTAGAATTTTTTAATCCAATAACAGATTTTTTAATTAATATTATTAAATATTGCATTTATTAAGTATTGCTTTAAAAATTAATCTTATCATTAATGTGAAAATTTAATCTTTAGTAATTATTTAGATTATTTAATCAGTTAGTAATTATTTTTTTTAATTTTTTTTTAAATGAATTAGAATAAATAAATTAGTAGGGATATAAGTTTTTCTCAGCCATATGCCAAAATTTTACTTATCAATAAAAATTAAGATTTAGATTCAACAGCATCTTTAAAAGTTTCCAGCTTTTTTTTAAACCCGGACTCAATAAGGATATTTTTTACTTCATTAAGGGAATTTCCTTTAAGATTGTAGTCATCCAGGCCTAATTCTTCCCGTATATCCTCTAAATTTAATTTTAACTGGAGATAATCTTCACCAAAATCTTTTACCAATTCATCAAAAAAGTCGCTGGGTATGGATCCCACACCAAAATCCATGTAACTGTAACCGTATGCTAAAAATTCATATATTCTCTGTGATTTTCCTCCTTTAAGGAGTACTTTTTGTCTTAATATCTGGTTAACCTGGCAGGGGCTGTTATTAACCGGGCAATTGCTTTGGCAGGTGTAACAGTAAAAGCAGTTCCATATATCAGGATTATCCAAGATTTCATGATTATCATCCAAAACCATTTTAACCATTTCTCTTGGATCATATTCACTATGTCTAGTAGCAGGACAATTTGAAGTGCACAGGCCACACTGCATACATCTTTTCAGGCCAATGTCAGCAGAAGCTCTGTAATCATTTTTAATTACTTCTACCATTTCCTTGGAACCATGATCCATTCCTTTTTTTAACATCTTTTTTACCTCAGATATTTTAGAGTGAGAGTGCGTTTTAATAATAATTTGGGTTAATTATGTCCCTATATATCTAGCATATAAAGAGTAATTATGTCCCTATATATCTAGCATATAAAGAGTAATTATGTCCCTATATATCTAGCATATAATGATTTGGCCATATTTACATCATTAGTTCCCTTTATAATAGCCCTGGCATCCCTAAATACAGATATTTCATAATCTTCTATTTTAAATAGTAGTAAGAAATCTGATGATTTTACTTTTCCCAGTTTTTCCAGATTATTAGATAGATCCATTAATGAAATTTCTTTTGGTCTGGCAGGGGTAATTTGTACTGCGTTTCTTCCACAAAGTGATGTTATTGTTTCTTTGTCTTCTGCTTCCAGAAACTTGAAGTTTTTCTCACCACAACAAATACATTCTTCCACTTTTTTTACCACAATATGGTCAATGGAATTATCCCATGCATCATAAACAATTAGTTTACCTTCAATATCAACTTTTCCCTCATCATCATTATCTTTTTCAGAAGATTTTGAGTAAACACCCAGAAGTATCTTTAGAGCTTCTGTGCTTTCCATTGACCCCATTATAGATGTAACTGTGTTTAAAACTCCTAGGGTGTCACAAGTCGGTAATGAACCGGCCTGAGGAATATTTGGATATAAACATCTCAAACAAGGCCCATCGGGAATTAAATTCATAATCATGCCTGATGTTCCGATGGCTCCAGTGTAAATCCATGGTATTCCTTTTTGAACACATATATCATTAACCAGCATACGGGTTTGAATATTATCCGTGGCATCTATAACTACATCAGCATTATTTAATATTTCCTGAATATTAGTATGATTTAGGTCCGCCACCAGAGGTTCTACTTCAATTTCAGAATTGATAGATTTCAATTTTTGGGCAGCGGCCAGTGCTTTGGGTTCTCCCACATCTTTTTCATCAAAAAGCATCTGCCTTTGGAGATTGCTGAGTTCTACAAAATCCCTATCAATTATAATGATATGACCTACACCTGCACGGGCCAGATTATTAGCAGCCA
>JAUXXK010000305.1 GCA_030681145.1 Methanobacteriaceae archaeon
TAAAAAGATATATTACTAAATTACTATGTATATACATTGTAAATACACACATATAAAGATATCAATTTACCTTCTGATACATTTATAAAATTAGTTTATCATGATATTTAGAGAAGGACCGAAATCCTTCTCAAGGTCCATTAATCAAAGACGGCAACCTTTAACATGAAACCCATTTTTTCTCTCTTGGTTTTACTATTTATATATTTAGTCTATGCAATACAATAAATTAATAATATACTCAAAGGCGGCAACAAAATGAGTGAAATGACTTTGAAACAAAAAGAAAATCAATTATTAGGACTGATGAATAAATACAAGCATAAGCAACCTGGTGAATTATATTCTTGTGATGAATTATCCATGAAAAAATACCGTTTAAGAGAAAAAATACAATTTGTACAAAGAAATAAAAAAGATCTAAATTTATCTGATAATGATGTTGAAAGAGTTATTTATATTCTGAAATCTGTTAAAGATTTACGTTTATTATATCGTAGATGTAAATGGGAAACTATTGTCCTGGCAATAATGGTAGCTGTGAAAGAAGAAAGCACAGGAACATTAGTAACTTTTAGAGATTATAAAATAATAAAGCAATATAAGCTCAAAGAAAGAACATACGCAACAGTCATATCCCGGCTATGGAAATTAGAGAGAAAAAATAAACCAATTTCAGAAATAGATTATTTAAAAGGCTCAGGAAATCCAACTATGACGTGGTAATTACTAGTAAGAAAGAACAACTTTAGACGTTCTTTCGAAAAAAAATAGTTGAACAAATATAGTAAGACTATTTAGATTACCATGGTCAAAGACGGCAAATCAATACAAGTTGAAAAACTACAAGAATTAAAAGGATACATTTGTGAAGACTGCTCTACCCCCGAAAAGCCTTCACAAAACATTATCTTAGCTAAACTAATTTTAAAAGAATATAATTTCGGGGCTAAAATATATTCCCCACCAATTCGATTATGCAATGACTGTTACTCTGACAATATACATATACATTGCGTAGAATGTTTTTCAACAAAATTTAGTATTGATGAAGACTATGAAATAAAATGTGCTAAATGTGGCCTAGTCCACGCTAAAAGCATACAATATGTATCAGGGGAAAAAATAGATCTTCCATGGGGATTACTACTTAAAAGAACAAAAGGATTCTAATATTTCATCCTTGAAGTCTGCAAAAGGAGAATTTCATTTTATTGGTTGCCAGCCTTGGTTTCTCAGAGCAGCTCAGAGGGTTATTAGTTAACTTCATAAAGTACATTATTTTTATTTTTATTTTTTTGGGTTTTACATGAGTTTTTTTTTATCAGATCCATAATTGATATCACCCCTATTTAATTCATGTAGAATCATATTTTTTTTATTATATTATTTTAGAGGCGGTTCTAATGAAAATAACGAAAGAAGCAATTGAAATAGCAGCAATAACTGGGATAACTATCCTTGGTGGAATAGCATTAATGA
>JAUXXK010000307.1 GCA_030681145.1 Methanobacteriaceae archaeon
TCACCGCTAGCAATGGTTCCAACATTCCATATTCCTGTAGCACTATTGTAGGTACCTTGACTTGCCGTATATCTGTCGAAGGTTAAACCTGCAGGTATATGATCAGTCACTATAACACCAGTAGCAGCATCCGGACCATTATTAGTAACAGTTACGGTGTAGTAAAACTGTTGACCCACTTTAGGCCTAGGATTGCTGGCAGTATTAGTTAACACTAAATCAGATATTGGGGCAGATACAAATACTGTTACGTTATCTGTTTCGCCTGTGTTAATTAGTGTTACATTTTTATTCACATATGTGTTGACAACAGAAGATGTAGGGGTAACATAAAGTCTTAAAACTGCCGTTTCACCACTACCTAATGTTTCAACATTCCATATGTCAGTAATATTGTTGTATGTACCCTGAGTTGCAGTGTAACTGTTGAAAGTTAAACCATCTGGTATACCATCTATAACCTGAACATCAGTAGCAGCATCTGGACCATTATTAGTTACGGTTATAGTGTAATAAAACTGCTGACCTACCTTAGGTGTAGGGTTACTGGCCGTAATGGTCATATCCATAGTATACACCAACCAAGGAGCTACAATCACTGTACCTCCAGAATTATACACATCTCCAGCTAAAGGACCTAAACTAGAACCCCACCAGTTACGCGCAGCATCTACTGTCGCATCATTAGCTGGAAGGGGACTATCCGTGAATGTGTTGTCAGTTTGGGTTAATAATGCAAGGTTGTAGATTTCGTCACCATCATTTACTGCAGTGTTGTCCACAAGTGCGTTATCTGTGATTGTAGCTACCGCCAGATTATCTAATGTGCTTCTAGTTAATGTGTTGTCGTTTACGGTTAATATTGCATTATTATAAAGTGCTCCACCATCATTCATTGCGATATTGTAGGCAATTGTGTTAAAAGCCGCTGTAACTGTTGCAACATTATGTATGGTATAGTCCGTGTATGCAATATTTGCTATTCCTGTTCCAGCTGAGGTAAATGTTGCATCGTTACTAATAGCACCACCATCCTGATTTGCTATGTTATTCATAATAGCACTGTTGGTAGCTGTCACAGTCCCTCCATTAGTTATTGTCGCAGGGCCTGAAAAAGTGCTACTGTTGTCAATATTTATAGTAGCAGCGTTACTAATAGCACCACCATTCTGAGTTGCAGAATTACCAATAATTCCGCTGTCAACTATTGTTACTGTTCCACCATTACGTGTTATAATGGTACGCGTGAGTGTGCTACTGTCGGTAACAATAAATGTTGCATCGTTACTGATAGCACCGCCATTTTCTGCAGCATTACCTGTAAATACGCCGTTGTTAACTGTAACGGTTCCACCATTTTCTGTTATTGTAGTGTCTGTGAGAGTACTACTATCATCTAAATTTATTGTAGCATCGTTGTTGATGGCTCCACCATTCTGAGTTGCAGTATTGTCAGCAAAGGTACTGTTAAATACGTTTAAAGTTCCTCCGTTCTTTGTTATAGTAACACTCGTTAATGT
>JAUXXK010000318.1 GCA_030681145.1 Methanobacteriaceae archaeon
TCATGTTCAAATTATGTAATTTATGTATTCACATATTTAATATACACATATGAAGTTATCTCTCAGAATTTTGTCCATATTTAGTAAACTCAAATAATTTCTAACTTAAATAGCGATTCATGAAAATATACAGATTAATAATAATTTCATGAAATACCATTTTATATTATTGATAAAAATATCTATTAAAAGTTTCCTTATAACAGAGTATAATTTGCCATGAAATAGGTAAAATATATCCAGAATAATCAAAATATTATATTTTTGACAAATCAAAACCGTCTAAACCATTCATAGCTGCTCTAGCAATGGATATACCATTTGCCCCCATATTTAACATTTTTCTGGCAGATTCAATATTTACAATAGAATTATTTCCAATTAAAAAAATATTGACTTCTTTACTAATTTGAGAAATAATATTAAAATCTGCGTGATTAACCCCCGGTTTCATTGCATCAACATGAATAAAATTAGCTCCAGCAGATTCAATAGATTTAGCGATTTTTAAATCATCCGCTCCTTCTGAGTTAGCCCTTATTTTAACAGAAACTTTTGATTGTGATTTTTTTACCACATCACTAACAAATTCCTCCAAAAAATCAGGTTTTTGGAGCAATGCCTGACCACAACCAGTATCAATTATTTCCCTCTGTCGGCAGTGTGCATTAACTTCAACCACATCAATTTCTTTAATCTTGGAAATTTCGATAACCGGATCCGGAGTAATTGAACGTAGATTGACAGAAACTAATCCATTCCATTTTTCTTTAATTTTGCGAGCTTGATTATTAATTACTTCAAAATAATCCTCTTCACTAATTTCAAATTCCGACCTTCCTCTTAGAAGTATTTTTTCTCCAGCATCTATGGTTTCCTTATCAATATTGTAACCACCCAAAGTTACCATATCAAAACCTGCAGGAATCATTTTAAGGCAGAACTTTGCATCTGTGATTCCCGCCATTGGAGCTAGAACTTTAATAGAAGTCACCGCAATATTTTTAATTTAATTATGAAATCGTGAATTTAAATTATTTAATGTCAGACTCAATCAAAATCGGATTTTTTATTAACCTAATATTTTCATTTTAAAAATATCAGTAAAAAATTATTGTTTTACTCATTCATTACATAAACAATATCAGTGAATCCACTACGTATCTCTTCCAGTGCAAGATCGGCAAGATTAGCTGCTTTTTCTGCATTAGGAGCTTTTCCAACCCCTGCTTTTAATGCAATATTTATTTCTTCTTCAATCTCTTTAATTATTGTTAGCAGTCCTTCTGGTTCCAAACCATTGCAAGGCGACATAAAGTTATCTCCACCTATAAAGAAAAGAAGAGATCCTTTTTCAATTAATTTTTTCATTAAAAAGTGTTGAACTCGGTTAACAATAAAAGAAGTATCATAAGCAGGGATAATATCAGTAAGCGAATCTGTGATTCCATTAATGTCAATGTGAGCTATCTGTACAAAACTATCTTCTTTGTTAACTAGTCCATCTATGGCAAGTATTTCTTTTCTTTCTTCTGATTGGGCCCCACCATAGTTTTGCAATGCTTTAGTAGCGTTTTTCTGAGCATCATAAGGTGTTTCCGCCGAACCAATACCCATACTCACAGTTATGGGATATCTATTTCCAATTGATTTTTGTATGCGGCGATGATCCTCCACATCTACATTGTTAGTTATGGCCAGCATATTATCAAAGCGTGTGAAAAAAACCAACCCTTGTTTTGCAGCAAATTGTCTTTGTAAATCAGCGAATAGTTCCGATTGTAAAATTTGAAGATCTGCTTCGGCCCTAGGGGTTGGTGTAACTGTCCAGGGGCCATAATTATCAATTTGAATTAGAGTCATTTGTATCATAATATTTCACCCAATAATGTTCTGGCTAACATAACTTTATCATCAATATTTCTCATATTGGTGTTTGTTATTGTGACATCTGATATTAGTTTTTCTATTTCTTTCTTTAAATTTGCGTCTTCAAAGTCAATAACAAACCTGTCTAAAAAATCAGAATACATGGAACAAACACCCCCCGCCGAAACAGATAATCCTGAAGCTTTCATGAATTTAGCTGCTGGACCACTCACAGGTAAATTACCAATTATAGGGGATATTCCAACTACATAAGATTTCTTAAGTATTTTTTTAATTCCTTCAATATCTATTATTGGCCCTATAGAAGTTATTGGATTTGAAGGACCTATAATGACCATTTCCGAATCTTCAATAGATTCTAATAATCCTGGAGCAGGCCCCACATTACTATAAATAACATCTAAAACATCAGGATGTCCTTTTTCCTCAATTAAAAATTGATGAAAACTCATTTTCCCATCATGAGTGACAATATTAATTTCAGATTGATCATCACTCATAGGTCGGATCATGGACTTAATTTTCATAGCTTTTGCTTGTATGTCCACTACGTGGGAAAGCGAGTAATTTTTCATTAGTAATGTTTTTTGTATTTTCAATGCTCTGTCTTTATCCCCGATTTTTAGAAGTTCTGGAGATCCGAGTTTATTTAATTTTTCATGAGTAATGAAAGTGTCATCCTTAATGCCATACCATGTTTCTGAATTTATTAAATCAGCCATGGTGTAGAGAACTGTATCAATATCTGGAGTCACATAAACTCCTGAGAAATAATCGTTTTCCACCGTATTAACAATTATATTAATTAATGAAGGATCTATAACTTCTTTTAGTCCCTGAAGAAGTTTAGGGGTGCCTGTTCCACCAGATAATACTGTTATCATGAAAATTTCTCATTATTTAGTTTAATCTTAAATTTATAAATTAAACTTTTGGATTTTATCTAAAGAATTATACTATTAATAACTGGTTTCAATATAAATGTTATTAATAAATATTTTGGTTTTAAGTATTTTTAAAAATTATTATATTTCAAAAATGAATTATTCTTGCTTTTTATTAAATAAATATTATCGGAAGGCATCAAATTTTTTGGGACGAATAAGGGATTTAACCCCATTAAATGTATTTCTTAGTTTATTAAAACTTGAATATCCTCTTATAATAACTACAGGTATTCCTTCATCTGCTTGTCCCATAATAAGAGAAGCAGCTGCTGCTAATTCATCAACAACAGCTATTTGGGTAATTTGAAGTTCACGACCATATAAATCCATTTCTCCCTGGCGATTCCATAAAGAATTTATTCCCGACACACCAATAGCTACTCCAACAGCACCTTCCCGGAATGGGCGTCCCTGTGTATCAGAAATAATTACGGCAAGTTCTTTTCCTGTTGATTCTTCCAGTTTATTTCTTAACTGATTAGCGCTTTTATCAGGGTTAACTGGCATGGGTTTAGCTTTGCCAGAATCTATATTGGATTCATCAATACCTGCATTAGCACATATAAAACCATGGTGTGTTTCGGTAACAATAAAGTCAGAACCCATTCTAACAATTTCATTAGATTCTTGGAGAATTATTTCCACGAGTTTGGGATCTTTTCCAGTTTTATTAGCTATGTTGATAGCATCAATACTCGGATTAACCGATTTTAAATCTACGAAATTTCCTTCTGCTTTGGATATTAATGTTTCTGCCACCACCAGAATATCACCATTTGCAAGAGTTATATCCTCTAAATCTGCAGATTTTAAAATTAAGTCACTTAAAACATCGCCTTCTGTTACTAAAGGGATGTGTGTAAGGCCTATTAGGTTAATTTCCATTAAAACACCATTAAAAATATAATTTCATTATTTATGATTAAATGCAAATAGGTTTAAAAATAAAAATACGCCTAAATTGCGTTTAATTCCCATTTATTTTCATAAAAGGCCGCTGCAGACGTAACCGGGTTATCAAATTCTTCAAATTTTCCCCCTCCCATTATGAATTCCGCAGCTTCCATGGCATTTTCAGCTTTAAATTCAATTTTAGCTGGTTTTATGTGTTCATAAGTGGCAATGTACCAAGATTCACCTTTAGGAACTTTTTCCAGAATAACACTTTCATGGGTTACTATACCGATATATGCTTC
>JAUXXK010000321.1 GCA_030681145.1 Methanobacteriaceae archaeon
GCGCTCTTACAGCATTTTATTTTGCCTACACAACTTTCATATTGCTTTCGTGATTTATTAATTAAAAAATATATGGGTTGTATAAAATTGATTTATTAAGATTTATTAAATAAATTTTTATTAAAAGTAATAATGGAATATGTTATTAATCTAAAATGTTTTCAATAAAAAAACTGGAGAATTAAATATTTGAATTTTAATAACACCCCAATTGATAAAAATATTGAAATAGTTGATTTATCCCTTAAAATTGATGATTATCTCATAATTTCCGATTTACATCTAGGATATGAAGAATCGCTTAATAAAGAGGGATTAATGATACCTAAATTTCAATTTGAAAAGATTATTAACCGCATAAATCAGATAAAACAGAGCGCCCATTATAAAAAAATTATAATCAATGGAGATTTAAAACACGAGTTTGGGAAAATCACTAGGCAGGAGTGGAAAGAAGTAAATAGTTTTTTAAAGTTTTTACAAGATAATTTTGAGGAAATTATACTGATTAAAGGAAATCATGATAATTTCATACCATATATCACTAGAAAGCTGGATATTGAAGTTAAAGAAACTTTCTGTATTGGAAATTTTCTAATATTGCATGGGCACCAATTACCAAAAAATCTGGAAGATTTTAATCAAGATACTTTGATTATAGGTCATGAACATCCCTGTATAGGTCTTCGAAGTGGTGAAAGAGTTGAAAAAATAAAATGTTTCCTTAAAGGAGAATTTGAAGGAAAGAAGTTAATAGTTATGCCCTCTTTTAATTTTATAAGTGATGGTTCCGATATTTTGCATGAAAAATTGTTATCTCCTTTTTTAAAAAAGTATTCTATTGATGATTTTGAAGTATATGGCATTGAAAACTTTGAGGTGTTTCCTTTTGGGAAAATTAATGATATTATCAAAATTAGTCGACAATTTCTTTGATTATTTTGAAATATTTTAATAAATAATTTTAAAAAATATTATACTTTTTAATTATAAATTAGAATTTACGAATGAAAAAAAGTAAATAAAGTTTATGATATTATGATAACCAAACAGGAGAAAATTTACTCAAAAAAAGAGATTTATAAGAATCTGAATCCATTGGTAAAAGAATGGTTTAAAAAAAAGTTTAATAATTTCACTCCTGCTCAAAAATATGCCATCATGGACATTCACCAGAAAAAAAATGTTTTAATATCCTCACCAACCGGTTCTGGTAAAACTTTGACTGCTTTTCTATCTATTATTAGTGAACTCGCCACTTTAGCCAATAAAGATGAATTAGAAGATAAAGTTTATTGTATATATATTTCGCCATTAAAAGCGCTTGATAATGATATTGAAAAGAATTTAGAAGAACCATTGAATGGAATTGAAGAACTGGCGAAAAAAGATGGAAAAAAATTGGGAATTAGAAAAGCTGTGCGTACTGGAGATACAACTCAATATCAGCGCTCTAAAATGTTAAAAACACCCCCACACAT
>JAUXXK010000300.1 GCA_030681145.1 Methanobacteriaceae archaeon
AAAGAAAAACAAAGAAGCATATAATATGTAGAAATCTTTATGCAACTTTTGCATTTAAGTCATCTCCTCAGCTTGCTTGATTGTATAGTATAGTAAGCAAAAACATTCATTACATCGTTAATTTGGATAATCTATGTTAAATGAAAATAGCAGACGGAAAAATATCCATCTGCTACGATGTTGAGAATGGTGGGAGCAACAGGGCTCGAACCTGTGACCTCTACCGTGTCAGGGTAGCGCTCATCCCAACTGAGCTATGCACCCGAGCAATTGATATTATACAGGGCTATAGACAGCCTGTCAACGCGACGCAATCACTCGTGAGCAAACAGACTATTCTCCCTACAAATACAAATAATACTATTAAATTAGCACTAAATAATGCTAAATAATGCTAAAATAAAGTAATATCGAAATAATACCACTTGACATTGGGTATAGTCACATAGTATTATAATAGCAGTCTTGAAATGATGGCTAAGAAATTCGAGTGCACTTAAACCCTCAGTTCTCGAAGCCAACCAAGAGTAAGGACCATTTTCCTAATAGGAGGTTTTAAGTGTGTTGAAAGACAAGAATCTGAACTGTCGTGACTGTGGTGTTGAATTCAGCTTTACTGCTAGTGAGCAAGAATTCTACGCATCCAAGGGCTTTGAGAACGAGCCTAGCCGTTGCCCATCATGTCGCGCTGCTCGCAAGCAAACCCAAGGTGGTGGACGTGGAGTTGGTCGTCAGACCCGCGAAATGTTCGACGCTGTATGTTCGCGTTGCGGCAAAACTGCTCAAGTTCCTTTCCGACCTACCGGTGACAAGCCAGTCTACTGCAAAGACTGCTTCCAGCCAAAAGCTCGTTTCTAAAACAAGTAACAGAGAGACCGCGGCCATTTTATGGCTGCGGTTTTTTGGTTGGGGTCCAGCAACTGGGACACACGCTCATTTACATCTGCAGGCATGAAGCGTATTGCCTTTGATATAGCCGTATCAGAAACTCCGATAAAATTTCCCAATTCGCCCCGCGAAATCCGAGTATGCTCCACACAGAGCTTCACTAATACTCGCCGCGCTGCCACTAACTCCCGCCGGCGAGAACCTCCCGTTAGATCGGAAACATCCAAGC
>JAUXXK010000353.1 GCA_030681145.1 Methanobacteriaceae archaeon
AATACTGGATGTTCACGATTTTTACCAGGCCATGGTAGTGAAAATAGCCGTGAGTTATTACAAAAGCAGTATGAAAAGGAATTTATTAAGTTTAATGGGGATTATTGATTTATTAATCATTGACATGAATATAATATCTTACAATTTAGGGAAAAATAAAATTAAGAGGTTAATTAATTACCTCTATTTTATCTGTTTTTATTACATAATCAGCTAATCCATATTTATAATTGGAATTCCTGACAAATATCCCACTAACTTTTATCTTACCTCCAAGATCAAGATCTATAGGTTCACCAGTGTACCAAATAGATACCGAGCTTGATCCAACTTTATCTGAGTCTCCCATCATAATTTCAGTACCTTCGGGTGAGCCTAGTGCGGAATTTTCTTCGTGTTTAGAGCTAAATCCTCTGTCACCCACAATAGTAACATTTTTTCCAACATAATCTTTAGGATTTTCTTTTAGTTGAATTAATTTTTCTTCATATTGAGTATTATTATCTGAATCAGAGTCCGTACCGGAACTGGATCCGGAACCAGTACAACCACTAATGGCCACCACACCCATAATTAAGATAACGGCCAGAATTATAGCCACTTTATTTTTCACCATTATTATACCTCCATTTTAAATAAATGATTGACAATTATTTTCTTAAAAGAGCAACCAGGCCAGCGATACCTAACAAGATTGATCCCATAACTCCAAAGAGTGAAATACTAATCAAAAGCCATACCGCGCTTACAATTAAAATTATTCCCCCAATTTTAGCATTTCGGGTGACATATATAGAACCTACAATACCAATAATTGAAGCCAAAATGGCACTTATTCCTAATATAACAATATCTGCAGCAGCTATACTACCAAAAAGAACTGCGAATATACCCCCCAGTAATCCGAATATTCCTCCAATAATTCCCAACAAAAGTTCAATGGTTCTTGAAGTTTCCTTTATTTCAGTCAAATAATACCTCCTTTAATGATTACTATATACATTACAATAGTACATCTAATATTATTTATTTAATATATAACTGTTAGCATAATATTATAATAAAAAAGTATAAATATTAACCATTAAATATTATAACGTTATTGATTATTATAAAAATGAATTGATATAATAAAAATATAAACAGTAAAATAAATAGGATAAAACATTTTTGATGAAATAAAAATGGGTTTAATCTATTATTGGTGATTTAAATAGATTTTAATAATTTTTTGATTGTTATAACCATTATAATTGCTTTAAATAATTGATTAAGGAATATGATAAAATTTATATAATTTAAATTTTAAATAATGAATTAATAATTAAGTATTGAGCTAGGAGGGAAATATATGGTGAAAAAATGGGGCTTTGTTGCTTTGTTTGCTATTTTATTCATGGTATGTGCCACCATTCAACTGGCAGAACCAGTATCTGCAGCTAAAGTCTACCAATATAAAGTAGATCAAGGAACCAAATACTTCTACAGTGGCCAAAGTGGCCCAATGAAATTTACGTGGAAGACTTATGCCTACAGTAATACCAACCGGCGAAAAGTTTACAAAACATTTTATGTTAAACTAGGCGGCAAGTATGTTGTAAGCTGGCATGAAATTGCAACATTACAAAAAGTATCTAAAACTAGAATGAAAATCAGCGAGTATAGTGATAGTGAATTGGGTCCCGGAACAACTGTTAGTTATAAAAAAACTGGTTTAACCACTAGGAAATACTACTGGAATAGATACCGGCCAACAATGCTAAAAAATCTTTAAAATATTTTTTTTATTTTTTTTTATTTGAATTAAGTGCTTTTTATTAAATAAAATTAAAGAATTTACATAAATAAGATGAATATACCTTAAAAAAAGAATTAAAATAATTATAAAGTGTTTATATTCTGCGGATTAAATTTTGCTTTTAAATTTATTAATTTGATTAAACTCTAATTAAGATTTGAAATTGGTTATACCAGAATTATATCCTTTAGAATCAGAATCTTCATTAGAATCACCAGAGTTATCATCACCAGAACCAGATTCTTCATTAGAATCTCCAGAATCATCACCAGAACCTGAATCTCCAGAATTTTCCTCACCCATACTAGTGCATCCTGAAACAAAAACCGTGCCCATAATCAAGAAAAACACCAATACAATTAACGACTTATTCATATATTTTCCCTCCCCAAAACCTTAAATCATGATATCTTATTTGTTTGAGAAAGATAAATAATTATTTATATGAAAAAAATTTATTCTTTAAAAAAAAAGTCTAAGTTGAAGTATTTTATAAAAATAAGTAAATTAAGAGTTAAAAAAAATAAACTCTTATAAATTAATATAGTTTATTGAATTGATTCTAATGCATTAGGGGCTTTTTTAATAACTTCCGGCTCTGCATTAAAAACTTGGGCCTGACCATTACGTAATATATGGATATTGTTACCCATACGGTAACCTTCTTCTTCAGCGAGTTCAGCATAAGCTGTTAGCATCTCAAGGTTTCCATGAGTAGGTATCAAGTTTTCAGGTTTTAACATCCGAATAAAGTCCCTGTGGTCTTCAAGACCAGCATGCCCTGAAACGTGGGCATTAGTAAATATTCTTGCCCCGCTTGCTTTTAATCTTTGTTCCATAAGGCTACGGTTGGCCTTGTTAAGAGGGTTGGGTATAATCGGGGCTGATATAATAACATTATCACCAAATTTAACTTGGAAATGTGTTTTAGCATTGGCTATTCTTGGAAGTAATGCATCAGGTTCTCCCTGGTGACCTGTTGTTACCAAAACATATTTGGACCGCTCTTCATCGGCACGAGCAAGGGCCCGGTTGATGGACTTAGCACTGCCATAAATACTGGCAGAAGAAGGTAGTTTAAGTATACCCATGGCTTCAGCCATAGAACAGTAACGTTCCATTGATCTACCTAAGAGTAAAAGTTTACGGTTACTGGTGTCAACTATATCACATATTGCTTGTATCCTTTCTAGGTGGGAAGCAAAGGTAGTGATAATAATTCCATCGTCATCCTTTAAAGGTTGTTCCAATATATCTTTGAGTATTATACGGGCAATCTTTTCAGAATAAGTCTTGGCCTGATCTTCTTCAGCAGCCCTAGTGGCATCGATAATCGCGGCAAGTACACCTTTTTTACCCAGTTCACGGAATCTCTGATAATCCGGTGGTGGGGAAAGTTTCTGGTGATTATCAAATTTAAAATCACAGGAATAAAGTATAATCCCATCTGCAGTATGAAGGACCGGAGTCACTGTCTGAGGTATACTGTGAGTAGTTCTTACAAACTCCAGAGTAATACCGGGAGTAATTTTTAATTTTTCACCAGAATTTAGTATTTGTAAAGTGTTATTAAATTTAAATTTGCGTTCTGATTTAATGGTTTTTTCTATAAGAGCCATTGTATAAGGTGTTGCTATTATAGGGGCTTCATAACGGTGAGCCAGTTTTGCCACAGCACCAATATGATCCAGGTGTCCATGAGTAAAGACTATGGCTTTTACCTTCCCATTAACCTCTTTCATAAGAGTATCATCAGGAATGACTCCTCTTTCTATAAGGTCCAGACTGTGCATTTTTTCTATATTAGTATCTTCATGAATGTGGAGCCTATCAAGGTGTATTCCCATGTCAAATATGATGACATCTTCTCCCACCTTTATTGCGGTCATGTTTTTGCCCACTTCTTCGTAGCCTCCAATGGCTATTACTTCGACTGTCATTGTATATTATCTCCTTATTTTTTCCTTTAATCAGCAGTTTATGCTGAAATAAGATCAAATCTTTTAATTCAATTTATTTTATGCTTAATTTAATTTTCAAAGACTTAATAATCTTGATATTTTATATGATTAAATTATTTATTTAACTGATATGAATCATTATATTCTTTATTTTAA
>JAUXXK010000356.1 GCA_030681145.1 Methanobacteriaceae archaeon
CTATATCTAGTAATCCTTTTTTACTTCGTCTGTATGGATTGTATACATAATCAATCTTTTTATAACGGTAGTTGATTATCTTTGTCTCGAAGCCCAGATTTTCCAATGTTTTTTGGAGGGCATAGGCCTGCAGTGATGCTCCGAAGTTATGAGCTGAATTTAAAGTTAGTATCCCGGCTTTCATATTTAATCATTCACTCAATTTTTCAATATAATCTTCTAACTCAATTATTCTATCTTTTTTTGGATATAATTTTAAAGTGGGCTCCAGTAACTTTCTTTTGAGTAGAACTACTTGATCATAATAGGACAGTAATATCTTGTCTTTTTTTAATTTTTTTATCAAATCTTTGTGCATGAAAATTGTTTTTTGAGAAGGATATCTTGCAAAAAGATTAATTATTTGTTTATCGTGTCCTACAATATGCATTATTTGATCAAATTCTATGGATGGATAATATTTATTTAAATTCCGTTTATAAAACTGATTTAATTGCTTTTTGATCTTATTACTGGAGATATTATACTTAAAAAACAATTTCATGGCTAATACATCTTTGTTAGTGGCGGTCAAGTTATCATGCAGGGGAATGTAGTTCACTTTCTTTGATAGTTCATATAATCTCTCTGCATTATCTTTTACATTAGATGCTCTAAATGTCAGGAAATAGTTTTTTTTGCTGAGATCTGCTTTATTTAAAACTTTTTTTAAAGAATTATCCTTTAAATTGCTAGCATATATCAAAACATTTTCTTTACCATTAGATTTAATATTTTTTAATAGAATGCCATTATCTTTATTTAAAATAAGGTATTCGCAGATATTTTTTGCTGCTTGGGGGTTGTCATATTTACAAAATTTCTCTAAAAATTGAGTATCTTCATAGTTTTTAGAAGTATTTATCTCTTTAATTAAGTCAGGCACATTATAAACCTTGGGAAATGGTAAATCATCCAATGAAAAGTAAGTCCCCACAGTTTTTAAGTATTCTTCTTCATCATAAACAAATAATATGATTTTCTTTCCCGAGCAAGCATAATCAAAAAAAACACTTGAATAATCTGTTATTAAACAATCCGCCATGTTCAAGAAATTGTAAGTTTCATAATCTTTTGGAAATGGCTTTATATGATTATATTCTTTGTAATTAATCTGGTCTTTTACCACAGTATGTAGTTTGACATACAATATCTGTTCCTCAGATAAAAGTTCATCCAGCTTAGATAAATAATCTTTAACTGCTCGATTTTGACCTTTGATATCAAGGTCACTGTAAATACCTCTCCATGTGGGCATGTAAACAATTATCTGTTTATCTTTAATACCCATTTCAGATTTAAGGATAGCCGCGGCACCTTCATCAAAGAATATGGAATTTCTAGGGTATCCCTCGTTCATAATCATGGCTTTACTCAGATTTTCCAGCATGAACGAGTTTATCATGGTTTCTTGCATGAAAGGGTTAGGATAAAGTAAATAATCCGCCATAGAAAAATTTCGCTGAACATTGCCTAAACCATACCCTCTCTTGCTATTAGATTTACCTAACTTTTTAAGGGGAGTCCCATGCCAGGTATTAATATACACTTGATCTGGCTTTTTAACAAAGGTAGAAGGTAATGTTGCATCAGAAAATAGATATTTGGCACTATAAATATGTTTATAATATTCTAAGCTCCCAGTTTCAGTTAATACAACATTTGAAATTCCATATTTTTCAAGCAATTGCCTTTTTTGAACCTGCAATTCAGTTTTTAAAGATAATGAAACCTTAAAATCACCATATTCATTTTTAGATAATTCTTTTAGCAAATAAAAGATATTTCCTGCAATATCATTACCATTTTTTGATTCTAAAAAAATTAAACTGTCATCAATTGGAAGATTATGATAATAGTGATTTAGAGTAGCATTTTTTTTATACAACTTGACTTTTTTTTTAAGTTTTTTAAAATTCATTGAAAGCTACCCTAAATTTTTATTATCTTCTCTGGGACTTTTCAAGCCTGTAAAATCCCAATAGACTGATTAAAATATTATCTTTTAAAGCATTAGCTAATAAACATAAATACCTAAAAGATCTTCCTTTTCCAGCACATTTTTGCGCATAAATTGTTATTTTTTTCAAAGTTTCAATATCATTTTCCTTAATTAATTGATATTTAAATTTATCCAAAACTATTAAATTCATATCACTAAAATCTAAATTCTCTAATAAAGGAGCTATCTGAATAACAAGTTCTTTTTGGAAGTCCTCAGAAGCCATTGAAACTTTATTAATGAACATTAAAAAATCATATTCAAAACATTTTTTATAATGGAATTTTAATAAAGGATTATATTTAGGATTAGAATGATATAATTCCGATAATTTATTAGCAATGAATACTCTATCCCTTAAATTCTTTATACGGGTTGTGTGTTGGGTAGTCGATTTATTATCACCTTCACGTGATCTCCAATAATATTTTACCTGAGGAATTATGCCCACCGACTTAGCAGCGCAGTGTAATTGCGAAGATAACAATAAATCTTCATATAATCTACCATCCATAAAAGAAAATCCATTTTCATCCCAAAAACTCTTTTTTATCAGTTTATTCCAGGGTCCAGTATCATATATTAAAGTTGGCATTTCAAGAATATTTGTTGAAGTAATTTCTTCATTTTTAGGGATGGATACTCTATGTAATTTAGCTCGCCAATTTTTAATAGAATTAAATCGTTCAACATCGCATAAAACCATTTCATTATCGTTTTTTTTTGCGAAGTTATACATTACTTCGTATGCATTTAAATCTATATAATCATCAGAGTCCACAAATGCTATATACTCACCTGAAGCTTCTTTAACACCTTTATTTCTTGCAATTGATTGACCTTCATTCTTTTTGTTAATAATTTTTACACGGGAATCTTGTGAATAGTCTTCTATTATTTGAAAAGAATTATCGGTAGATCCATCATTAATACATATAATTTCAATATTTTTTAGTGTTTGATTTATAAGACTGTCTAAGCATTCTTTTAAATAGTCTTCTGTATTATAAACTGGGATTATAATACTTACTAATACTTTATTTTGATTCATCTGATAACTCCTAAATAAGAAAATTATTCAACACTTTTTAAGTAAGCATCACAAACAGTTTCTGCATCACCACTCATTACAATTTTACCATTTTCAAGCCAAATAACCTTGTTACATAGCTCTTTTATCTGTGTTATTGAATGAGAAACTAGCAAAACTGTAACTCCTGAGTTAAATAAAGATTTGATTTTATCTCCACTTTTTTTTCTGAATTTAGCATCTCCTACAGATAAAACTTCATCTAAAATAAGTATATCTGGTTCTACTATTGTGGCTATTGAAAATCCAAGTTTAGACCTCATTCCTGAAGAATAATTCTTAATTGGAATTTCTAAAAAGCGGCCTAACTCTGAAAACTCAGCAATTTCATCATATCTGCTCTCCAAAAACTCTTTAGAATATCCCAATATAGCCCCATTTAAAAATATATTCTCTCTACCGGAATAATTCGGGTCAAAGCCCGCCCCTAATTCCAACAAAGGAGCTATTTTTCCAGAAACCGTTATTTTGCCATTAGTAGGTTTCATTACTCCCGCAATAATTTTAAGTAAAGTACTTTTACCAGCACCATTTAATCCTATCAAGCCCATACGATCTCCCTTATTTAAAATAAAAGAAACATCGTTAACTGCTACGAATTTTTCGCGTTTAATGTCCCTTTTTAACCATTTGATAACATATTCTTTAATATTATCAATCTTCTCCGGGCTCATTTCAAAAACCATATTTATTTTTTCTGCCCTGATAACGACTTTATCCTGGGAAGAATCAGATTTTTCAGATTGTAACGAATTATATTCATTAATTTCTATATGATTAGGTGTATCCAAGATATCCCTCCTAGATATATAATATAAATTTATCCTGGCTTTTATAAAACACAATTATGCCAATAATTAATGCAAATACTGAAACAACAGCCAGATAAAGTAAAACAAATGGATTAGGGAAGGTACCATATAAAATAGAATCTCTAAGACCACTAATCGCACAGTATACTGGATTAGCATAAAAAAGTAATATAAAACGTTCAGGAATGATAGTTATAGGGTAAAATATAGCACATCCATACATTAATAACCTTACAAATACCCCATATAAATATTTAATATCTTTAAAGAAAACATTTATTGATGCCAATATTAGGCCGCACCCCACAGTAAAAATTATTAAGAAAAATATGGGTAAAATAGCAGCTAAATTGAAAATTGAAAATGGGCATCCAGTGGCCATCATTACTAAAACCAGAACAATCATGGATATGAAAAGATTAATAGTTTCTGATAAAATGCCTGCTAAAGCATAAATATATTTAGGTACATACATTTTTTTTAAGATGGGTGCGCCTTTTTTTATAGAATTCATAGCAATTTTAGTCGCTGCTGAGAAGAAAGAAAATGTTAAATAACCCGTTAAAACATATATTGGAAAATTTGGTATGTTTTTTCCAAACAAAGCACCAAATACTATTGTCAAAACTACCATAGTTAATAATGGGTTTAAAAAACTCCAAAAAATACCTAAAGCAGATCCCCTATATTTAACAGTTATATCTCTTTTAACTAGCTCTGCTAAAAGAAATTTGTATTTGGTAAAGTTTTTTATAAATCTGTGCTCCAACATAATATCCATACCTAATTATCTTATGTGAATTAGTAGTTTATAATAAATTCATACGATAACATATATAAAAAAATCGAGACTTAATTAAATAAACTTGTTTAATTATAATAGATTACTATCATTAACATGAATTTAACATATTAATTTTTGCATTTTTTGGGGTTGTGAAGTTTTTGTGTGTTGTTATTTTTTTATATGTTTTTGTGTCCAGTTTTTCATTTTGTAGTGTAGATAAGTGAGTATTCCGTTTATTGATCGTATTTATTTTTGATTTGTTCGGTTCTGTTTCTGTGTAGTATTTTTCTACTTTATTGGATGTTCTTGGTATTTTATGATTTCTGGGAACAGGGTTAGTCTTTTATATTCTGATACTATTTTTTGTTAATGAATCGTTGTAAAACCTATGTTATTTTATTAAAAAAGTTTAATAAAATTTTTAATCTTTTGGTGCTTGTTTTTAAGTTTTTTGAGGAATATACTTTTGATTTAAGTGTAATAGAGGCATTAAATGATTATTTAAATACAAATAAAGTTTTTGATTAATATTCTGAGTGTTTTTTGCCGGTTTTAATCTATCCTTTAAAATGGTTTCAAAAATCGTGCTTTCCTGTGAAAAATCAGAAATTTTAAGTTGTATGGGGTCAATAAAAACAATTTAAGCAAGTATAATTTGATTTAGCATTATAATAAATCTACTATCACATAATATTTTATTTAACAGTTTAATTTTTAATCACAG
>JAUXXK010000362.1 GCA_030681145.1 Methanobacteriaceae archaeon
AATACTCGAAGCTGTTTTTTCTGCCCATTTCTCTCAGGAAGTTAAAATAAATGAAATTAAGTGCTATGCTCGGGGAGATAAATACTGTTGTTTTGTAATAGAGCCTCTGGAAGCTTTTTCTAAAGAAGAGATTGTCTAAGAATTAATTTGAATATATTGAAGAATAATCATATTTGAGAGAATTGACTTAATTGATAAATTTTTTATATTACTACAAATTATTATTTTAAAAATCTAAATATTAATATAATGGGAATCGGAGCATGGTCTGTTTTTAAATCCACGAAGTAATTCATTAAAGGGGGAACTAATATGGAAAATCAACAATTTTCAATAGTAATTAATGCTCCAAAAGAAAAGGTATGGCACACCATGCTTGATCTGGATACTTACAAAATATGGACTGAGCCATTTATGCCAGGGTCGTTCTATGAAGGAAACTGGAATCAAGGAAGTAAAATACTTTTCCTGGCACCGGACGAGGAGGGGAAGATTCTGGAATGGTGAGCAAGATTAAAGAAAGTAGATTGTATGAATTCATTTCTATTGAACCTAAAGGTGTTGTGGAAGATGGAAAAGAAAATACTACTGGCGAAAAGGCCAAAGAATGGGCTGGATCGTTTGAAAATTATACCTTAAAAGAAATTGATGGCAAAACTGAGGTAATAGTAGATTTACCTGCCCCTGAAGAAATAGATGAAGAATTAAAGCAGTATCTTCTGGATGCGTGGACAAAATCTCTGCAAATACTAAAAGAACTGGCAGAAAAATAGAAGTGCTAAATTAAAATAATTAAATAAATTAGTTAATTAATTAAATTTTTTAGATTTAATCGATTTTAGTCCGGGGAAAACTTTACTAGGGTGGTGGAAAGATATTTTTTATTTTTAACAAAACCTTGTACCACTTCTTCGTTGTTCATAGTACAGTTTTGTACGGAAATGATTTCCTTATTCCGGGTATCTGCCTCAATGGTTTTTTCCAGTAAATCACCATGACGGGAAGTTTTCATTATAACAAATGTATCCCCATCATTTAAAATACTTTTCAGTCGATGATCAACCTTGGGAACAATAACTAGTATTTCGTCTTTTTCCACCAGAGGAATACCTGCGGTGGAGGCACAACCGGTAAAAGAAGTTATTCCCGGAACCATTTCCACATCATACTCCTTTTCAAGTATTCGTTTTTGAAGATAAGAGAATGTACTGTATATAGAAGGATCTCCCAGGGTTACGAAAGCTACATCCAGTCCCTTTTTTAGATGAAGGGTCACCAACTCCGCGGCATGGTCCCAGTGTTCTTCCAGGGATGTTTTATCCTCTATCATAGGAAATAGGGGTTCAATGGTTTTATAATCGTTTTTTCTATTATTCAGTGTGGACTGAACAATGGCCAGGGCAATACTGGGTTTTTCAGGAGCAGAGCGAGGGGCACAAATCACAGGCACCTCACTTAAAATCTTTCCCGCTTTTATGGTGAGTAGTTCTGGGTCTCCAGGACCCACACCCACTCCTATTAACTTTCCTTTTGACATAAATACACCTTAAACATAATTATTATTCATTTTTATTGATTAATATTGTTTTTAATTAATTAAATTAAAATTTGTTAATAATAACTTATTATAATTAGAAAAATATTGAAAATTTAACTAATTAACCTTAAACTTATTAAACATTATAAAAAGGAACTTTTAAAGTTTTACACAATGGCATGGTTATTATTTCTCAGGGAGACATTTATTAATAGTTTTCAAATGGTCTCTTTAAACCTATTTATAACATCAAAACTAATATATGTGGCATGGCAAACCCTCTTTTTTGTCCTGATTGTGGAATGATGAGAAATCGTTGTATATGCAGTGATAGGAATAAAACTAAAAGTACAAACTCTTTTAAAAGTAAAATCGAATCTTATGTTAG
>JAUXXK010000368.1 GCA_030681145.1 Methanobacteriaceae archaeon
ATAAAAAGAAAAAATCACGGTAGGCATTAAAGTCTTGTGGATACATGATCTTAATTTTATAATAAAGAGTATAAACTATAAACCCAACCAGCATAGCCCCTACTATACCATAAATCAATAAAGAAACGAAACGGAATACAAATAATACAGAAGCAATCAAGAAAACACCAGATGCGATCTGTAGTTTTAGGACATTATCCTCTTTTTCCTTAGAATCAAAATTGATATTTTTAATTATAATGGGTCCATCATCAATAGAAGGGTCCTCTTCGAAATCCTGAGAATTATCTTTTCTGGAAGATTTTTGATCAACTTTAGAAGTTATATCTGAAATTTTATCAGAAATTTGTTCAGTGTCTATCTTTTGGACTGTTTCTTTAATTTTTTCTGGTCCAGTTCTTTTAATATCCATTTTTCTTATAGTACTGGGTAATCTAATGATTCCAATAACGATAGACCCCATATAAGAAAAAAGGGTAAGTATTATGTCTCCAAATTTGGAAAAAATCTTCATAAAAATCACTCAAAAAAATAAATAAAGTTTATCCTATCACTACAGAAATAAATTTTGTTGAAAGTGGCCAGGTCACTGTAGCGTTGTGCCATCCACTATTAACTGCTGTAGTATTATTGGCAAAATTAAATTGAGTAGACGAACTAATAGAACCCGTGGTCCCATTAGAATACACTAAATTCATTTTAACAACACCGTTGGCAAAAGTTATATTAGTATTCTGAGGAATGTAAAAACTAACAGTTCTTTTTGCACCAGGCCCATTAGCATATACAACATCTGCTGCATTAGCTAGAGTATCAGTAGCTACTTTAGCATCAGAAGCTTGTGAAACATCATTACTAGCATCAATGGAACTACTTATTAACGGAATAGTTACAATACTCAAAACTAGCAATAACACTAGTATAACCAGCAAATATTCAACTGAAACTTGACCTCTTTTATCCATACCTTTCATTATATATAATTTATTCTAAACATATATATTAAGTTTTTCTATTAATCCCGTATTTTATCATTTACATCAGATATTTCAGTGCCCATTTATTCATTTGATATCTTAAATGATACATATCATAGAGTTTAGGATTAATTAGAGCAGTATTAAAAATAAAAAAATAGAGAATAAAATCTTACAACATCAAATCAATAATCCGGAAAAATATGTAAGCAAGATCCCCAATAAACAGCGATATTAAAAGGCCAATAAAGATTGATGGGGCAAATGGAACACCTCTTTTTACCCGGATATTATTTTCAAGCTTATTATCAGCAACTAATTCTTTAAATAACGTTAAATCTTTATCAGTGAGTCCTGCTGCAAGAGTACCTGCTAAAAGTTTGCCTTTGGGAGTATTAATAATGGACAAGTCGCCAGATTTTGCTGCTAGTTTAAATTTGGTTAAAAAGCTTTCCTTGTCGAAATAAATCTTTTTTTCTTTCTCATACAAGCCATATGCAAGAATCATGCCTTCTTTAAGTTCATCAACTTTTAAATCATCCTGAAGGGCTTCTCTATTAACTGAGGTAAGTAATTTTCTTATTATGCCAATGATGGTAATGGTTATAAATAAAGTTATTATTCCAAAAATTGTTATTTGAAAACTTTGATAAAGAGCATAAACGGTTATAATTGAAACTAGAACAGCTTTAACTCGGTTGGGAATCTTGGATATTATCAAAACCAGAACATAAATTATTATTAATGACAATATTAAAATTTGTAACTCAAAAAATTGTGTTATGAAAAAAGTCATGGTTACGGCAGAAGTAATAACCAATGCCAGGAGAAAATTGTGTTGATAGTCCTTTAATGGTTTTAATAATTCACCCTGAAGATGTTTTTTTTCTTCAATAACAATATATACAACAAATATTAGTAAAAATGGAAGTATGGATAGTATACTATTGATGATTAAGGTAAATGGGAAGGGATATGATGATAATATAGGGAAGGGTATGTTTAATATAGAATAATTAATTAATAATGGATTTAATGGTAGAAGAGCTGCTAAAGCAGTGAATAATTTAACATCACCACCAGCCCAGGCCCCTAATTTCCAGAATATATATCCCAGTACAAATATTGTAGCGGTAAATATCAGTGTATAAACCAGAATCATTAAATTACCAGTTATAAAACTATTAATACCATTTAAAACTATTCCCACCCCAATTAACGGAAAAGTTAATTTGTTAGGGATTATTCCCCTTTTTAGATCACTGTATGAAGCATAAAGACAGGCTATTATTGCTATAAAAGTACAAATCACTGGAATCGTTATCATAACATCACTTTTTTATAAAAATCTTTTTAAAATAATATTAAAAACTTGATATTTAATGGTATGTTTTATTAAAATAAAAATGAGGATATATAATCTAAATTAGATATCATGTATAATAATATTATATTCAACAATATTTAAGGTAATTAAATGAAGTTCACAGGCCAAAATTCAAAAAAATTATTCCTTGCCATGATTATCATCCTTTTAGTAGGTATTTCTATTCGATACGGATCCATAGACTTGGCCGGGGTTTCAATAGAAGAGAAAGATTATTATAAAGATACCAGTGGCCAAAATTACATGTACGATATGGATTCCTACTACAATTATCGCCTATCACGAAATTTATTGGAAAATGGGCATATTTATGAATCAATTAAATATAATCAAACATGGGATACGCTATCTTATTACCCCCCAGGAGTTCCATTTGACTATCCTCCACTGATATCATATATTTCAGTTTTATTTTATAATATTATAAATTTTTTCCATCCTGTAGAACTTATAAGTGTCTGTTACTGGATTCCAATGTTTATAGGGCCTTTGGCCGGGATTATATTATTGTTATTTGTTTATAGAATTAGAAGTGATTCTCAAGGAATATGGGGAGGTATGGCTGGTGGTTTGCTCCTAGTAACATCCCCATTTTATTTTATGAGAACAGTTCCAGGTTTTTTTGATACAGATATGTTTATTATTCTATTTTCACTACTTACCTCTTGGTTATTATGGGAATCTCTAAAAAGTTCAAAAACATCCCAACAGATATTATTTATTATAATGGCATCAATCTCCATTTTACTATTCTCCTTAGCTTGGACAGGATGGCAGCTATTTTATTTTATTATTTTGATTTCTGGAGTGATTTTTTTTATTGCAGGTCGCATAAATGGTTATTTTACTATTAATAATAAAAATAATGAAATAAAAAGAGATCCTGCTATAAATAAATTTGATTTTAGAATTATATATTTAATTATTGGTTTTTTAGTACTCTCTATGATTCTTATTATAACTTTAAACCACACTAATAATCTATTTAAAATTATTAACGGACCTTTAACGGCACTGAAGTTAGGTTCTAATCAGATATGGGGATCTTGGCCAGATGTATATAATTCTATAACTGAATTACAATCCCCGAGTATTTTAGATATAATTATTGGAATAGGGCCATTTTTACTTATATTAGGTTTTATTGGGTCATTAATTACTGCTCGAAATCTTTTTAAAAAAGCACAATCCGATGATTTAAAATCATTAGATAATGGTGTTGGTTGGGATTATGGTGTCCATAAACCTCATGATAATAAACATTCACTTCCATTAGCACCAATGAAATTTTTAAATATTTTAATTCTTATATGGGTTTTAACAGCAATTATAACACTTAATAAAGGAATTCGATTTGAATTGCTATTGATTGGCCCTTTAAGTATTTTAGCAGGTCTTTTATTTAGTAGTTGGCCAGAATATTTAGATAAATTAGTTTCCAAAAGTAAATTTAATAAGTTTCTACCTGAAAAAAAATACCTCAATAAAACTGGCCTTAAAATGGTTTTATTAAATTTATTTTTTCTTATTCTAATCATTTCACCATCTTTAATTATAGTTGAATCCGGTGCCCATAGTTTAATACCTCGGGCTAATGATGATTTTTGGGATTCTGCGTTATGGATTAAAGATAATACTTCACAAGACACTGTGATTATTACTGATTGGATTCATGGTCACTTTTTTGCAGCAATTGCACAAAGACCAGTTAATTTTGATGGACGATTAGCTTATATTGAAACCATTCCTGATAGAAGTGAAAACTATAAAAATTCAGGTATGGATACCAGAATACCTCATGTATACCGCCATTACTGGCAGAATAAGGCACTGGTCACATCTAATCATAGTCTTTCACAAGGGATACTGAGGATGATAAGTTCCAGTGGTGATCAGGCATACCTATCACTGGAAGATTATAATCACAATCAAAGTTTAAGTGTGAAAATTCTGGAGGATATTCTGGGCTTAAATAAAAAAGAAGCTTTAAATTTATTAATAGAAAAATATGGCGTGGATAATTTTACTGCATTAAAAATAATCAGTTTTACCTATCCTTCTAAAATAAATCCTTATATCATGACCACCTCTGATAATTATATTACTAAGGGATACTGGAATCTTTATTATGGATCATGGGATTTTGATAAAGAGAATTCTAATGTTTATCCATATTCCTACGGGCAGATATTGGAGAACAAAAACGGATTAATTAAAACAGATGATAACACAATTATCAACATTAAAACAAGAAATGCCACTTGGAATGGTGAAAAACCAGGATCATTAATAGTAGTAAAGGATAATGGTGTTTCGACTACAGTTATAGATGAAGATAGTGATTTTAATATTTATTTATTGCTTAATAAATCCCAAACTGTTGTTTTAAATAAAAAATACGAAAAATCAGTGTTTGTTGATTTAATATTAAAAAATAATGGATCTGGATATTATGAACTGGCCTATAATAAAGGAAGTTTTTACTTATGGAAAGAAAAGTTATGAGAATGAGATTAAAAAAAAATAATGAAAAAAATTATTTAATTTATTTTAAATTATCAACCGTGGCCTGAACAAAAGATACAAAAATTGGATGGGCTCGGTTTGGCCTTGACTTAAATTCTGGGTGGAATTGGCATCCTAAGAACCACGGATGATCATTTAACTCTACTATCTCTACCAAAAAGTCATCGGGTGATGTTCCAGAGATTATGAGTCCTTTTTCTTCTAAAATTTCTCGGTACTCATTGTTTAGTTCAAATCTATGACGGTGACGTTCTTCTACCATCTCTTCAGCATATGCTTCCTGGGCCATGGTACCTTCTTTCAGATTACAGTCATAGGAACCCAATCGCATAGTTCCACCCATGTCTTTGATTTTTTTCTGCTCTTCCATCATATCAATAACTGGATAAGCTGTTTTCTGGTTGAATTCAGTACTGTGAGCATTATCAAATCCATGCATTCTTGCAAATTCAATCACCATACACTGCATTCCCAGGCAGATTCCAAACAATGGGACATTATTTTTTATGGAGTATCGGACCGCGTCCAGTTTTCCAGAGATTCCCCTCTCACCAAATCCACCAGGAATGAGAATGGAATCAAGATTCTTTAACTTCTCAGTATTTATTGAGTCTTCAGCACTAATATATTCAATTTCTACTTTAGCACCTACATGGGCCGCTGCATGTTTTAAAGATTCTCTTATACTGATATAGGAGTCTTCCAGTTCCACATATTTACCAATAATTCCCACTGTGATTGTTGGTTCTGCTTTTTTAAGGGACTCTACAATAGTTTTCCATTCAGAAAGATCGTGTGAATCTTCTTCCACACCCAATTTAATCCGTTTAATAATGTATTTACCTACGTTTTCCCGATCTAAAACTAAAGGTACCTCGTAGATAGATGATACATCAGGACAATTTATAACTGCGTGAGGTTCTACATCACAAAAATGTGCTATTTTCTTTTTTAAAGGAGCATCAATAGGCATTTCACTTCGGCAAATTATCATATCTGGATTAATACCAGTACTGCGAAGTTCTTTGGTGCTGTGCTGAGTTGGTTTAGTCTTGAATTCACCAGCGGCCTTTAAATAAGGCACATAAGTTACGTGAACAAACATAACATTATCATGGCCTTCTTCATTTCTTAGTTGCCTTAAAGCTTCTAAAAATGGTTGACTCTCAATATCTCCCACAGTTCCTCCAACTTCCACCAGAACCACATCAGCCTGGGTTTTGTTGGCCATTTTTCGAACCATTTGTTTTATTTCATCGGTGATATGAGGGATAATCTGAACACAAGACCCCAAATAGGACCCCTTACGTTCTTTGGTTATAACAGACATGTATACTTTACCTGTTGTTATATTAGATTCACCTGAAAGATTCACATCCAAAAATCTTTCGTAGTGTCCCAGATCCAAATCTGTTTCCATACCATCACGGGTGACAAATACTTCACCATGCTGATAAGGATTTAATGTCCCCGAATCCCAGTTTAGATAAGGATCAATTTTAATGGCAGTTACTTCAAGACCATAAGATCTTAAAATTCTTCCAATGGAAGCTGCAGTTATTCCTTTACCAATAGAACTCACAACTCCCCCAGTTACAAATATATATTTAGCCAGACCAACCAACTCCTATATTTACGATTAAAATAGTTATTATCAAAATTAATTTTTCACATTAACTGTGAAATTAAATTCTAAGTTAAGAATAAATTTAATATAATCATTTGATAGCTCAGTGAATATAAATCTGAGTATAGTAATTTGATGATAGCTCAGTGAAATATAAATCTGAGTATAAAATCCATAAAATAATCAAATTATTGTGTAATACCTTTTAAATTATAACTTTATGTAAATATATTTTATTATTTAATTATTATCATTTCATTTTGTCAATAAAAATATTTTATCCTTGATTATTACTATAAATTATTTTCATGCTTTTTATAAAAATATTTAGAATGAAATTAACCATATTTAGTTAAATTTCATTTATGATTTTATTTATCAAATTATGAGATTTATCCATTCCCAAAGATCCTTTTTTTGCCGATTCTTCGTCATATTGCTCCACTTTATCCGGTTTAATACGATTAGAGTAAATTACATAAGGAATAGGGTCCATAGTATGGGTTTTCACCGATATAGGTGTGGCATGATCCGGAAGTAACACCAGAACATATTCCTCATACTCCTCCAGTTTCTTCATTAAAGGACCTAGTATTTTAGAGTCAATCTCCTGTATGGCTTTGATTTTTTCTGCCACATCACCAGCATGGCCTGCTTCATCAGGTGCCTCTACATGAATGAATATTAAATCATGATCATCCAATGCATCCACAGCATACTTACCCTTGGCCACATAGTCTGTATCAAAGTAACCGGTAGCGCCAGGAACATTTATATTATTAAGGCCTAAATAAACACCAATTCCCTTAATTAAATCTACCCCAGTAATAGTTGCACCTTTTAAATTGTATTTATCCTTA
>JAUXXK010000378.1 GCA_030681145.1 Methanobacteriaceae archaeon
TAAGGAAGGACTGATTTTAGGATCTTTTACCCTTTTGATTCCAGCATTAGCCTATTTTTTACCCGGTGCAACCCTCACTACAGGTATGTTTGAACTAGCATCCGGAGATTTAATTTCAGGTGCCAGCAGAACCATATACGGCGTTACAATACTATTTTTACTGCTTTTTGGAGTTTTAATTGGTATTCAGATAACAGGATTGTCACAGCAAGATCTATTAGTAACTGCCACCCACACAAGCATTTTTGGATGGTTACCCCTATTAGGGATACTTTTATTCGCATCAGGAATGTTTTTATTTATGTCAATGCGAAACAAAGACCTTCCATGGGTAATACTAGTTCTTTATATAGCTTTTTTTGGACAGCTAATAGGGAATTATCTTGTTGGAACTTTTTTCGGTGCATTCTTAGGGTCTTTATTTATGACTGTAAGTGGTACATTGATTGGTCGTTCACCTAAAAGAACACCAAGTTTTGTATCAACAATTTCTGCTTTTTGGTTCCTTGTTCCAGGATCTTTAGGATTCATTGGACTAGCAACTTTAATAGGTCAAAATTATTTTACAGCCGTCAATGATTTGATTTTACTTATAATGACTGTGGTAGCTATTTCACTTGGTTTATTGGTCGGAGGGGCCATTGCAGAACCTCTTAGATTACAAAAAATTAAATCAAAGTTCTATAAAGAATCTAATTAATAATAATAATAATAATAATAATAATAATCTAAAATTGCAATATTTTATAAAATAAGAATATAAACCAAACTATCCATTTTAAATGAAATTCAAAGTATTAATCCAATTTTAGAAAAATTAATTTATTACCTCATTCAGATTAAATATTATAAAGTAAAGGAGTTAAATCATGAATGACACTATAAATGGATTATTAATGATGATATTGGGTGTATTGTTAGCTATTTTATATTTTGTACTGCCACCGGCTTGGTTTGTTTACGCTTATTGGGCAGCTATAGCCATATTTTTGATTTATGGATTTTATATGTTCCGTAAAGGATAATATTTAATTAAATAATTTTTTATTTTTTGAATAAACTTTACTAGTGTGGATATTATACAGATCAGGAAAAACCAACCCAACTGAGTAT
>JAUXXK010000379.1 GCA_030681145.1 Methanobacteriaceae archaeon
TAAATATTTAATAATGTTTTAAATTAAAATTTAATATATTTAAAAATTAATTATTTCAATTTAAATAATACTCAAATTATTTAACTAAAAAATAATAAATGAAAATTGCATTGATGTAATTAATTAAATTATAATTATCAAAAAAAATTTATAACTAAGTAAATTTTGTGATATGGGGAAATTATTTTATCTTTCAAATTTTTCGAAATGTTTTAAATTATTTTTATGGAGTTTTAATCTTGAAAATCTTATCTTATATTTATAAATACAAAATAAGCATAATTGGTGTCCTTTTGTTATGTTTAGGATTTTTTATCCTGAAATATGATAGTCTGGACATATATATAAGGCCATTTACCCAGATTTTTTTAATGGGTTCTTCTAAAGGTAAAGATGTCTTATTTTTTGTTCTTATGGGAAGTATGATGTTTTTGAGCCCGCTTTTTATTTCAGATGGGTATATAAGAAACAAATTAAATTATTTCAAGGATTTTGAAGATTGGAAAGGAAATGATTTTCTTAAAAGGGCCATAATACTGGTTATATTGGCATATATTTTAGGGATTATTCTTGAAATATGGCTTAGAATATATTTTAATGTTTCAATATTCACTACATTTGTTTCTCTGGTTCCTAACCCCACATCCAGTAGTATACTTCACAGTCATATATTTAAATCTGTGCTAGGGCCTTTTATATCATCAGTAGTGACTGTGCCTTCGGGGGTTCATGTCGGGACTTCACTATTAAATTATGTGCCATCTTTGGGGCTTTTAATTATCTTAATATTTCCCTTGGTTTATATAATAGGCCTTTTTTCCATTGGAGAAAGAAGAGAATATCATAGAGTCATTATAATATTTTCAATTTCCACCACCCTTATTGGATTGATAGATGGGGGTTTATTGTCCACCCCTGCATTGGTGGGTCTTTCAGGCATTATTGGTATGTATTCACTTAAAATGCCTTTTTCTTTTAAAAATTTAATTAACCCCAGTTTAGTAATTGCGTTTTTAATTATCTTTAGAGTTGTTTTAGGAATTTTAGGATCCAATACAGATTATTATGAAATAACAGTTATAGGATCTAGTGAAAATATTGATTTAAATGATTATTCTATAATTTCAATTGAAAGACAAAATGGAAAAATGATTTTTCATATTTCAAACCAATATAATGAAATGGTTCTCTTGAATGATCTTTCAAGATACCTTGAAGGTAAAAGTGATGGGTTTTTTATATCTGGAAACTTCTTCTCATACTTCAGTTCATCAGATACCTGACAATTAATGGAATAATGCTGATAAAAGTTTGATAAATATAAAAATTGATTCATGAATTTTATAATTTTGGCTATTAAACAGGAAGCCATAAAAACAGATTTATAATTTATTAAGTTTAAAAACTAATAGAATTACAATATTTTGTTTCAATGAGATAGATAAAATGACAAAAATTAGTATTATTATACCTACCTTCAATGAAGAAAAATACCTTCCCGCGCTGTTAGACAGTATAAAAGAACAAAAATTCACAGATTATGAAATTATAATTGCAGATGCTCAATCAAAAGATAAAACTCGAGAAATTTCTGTATCTTATGGTTGTGTAGTTGTTGAAGGAGGTTTACCTGCTTATGGAAGGAATAATGGTGCAAAAATAGCACAAGGAGAACTTCTCCTATTCCTTGATTCTGATTTAATTTTAACTGAAGGATACTTGAAAGATGCTGTGGAAGAATTTGAAAATAAGTCATTAGGAATAGCCATTACTCAAATGATTCCACTATCTGATAAAAAAAGAGATAAAATACTTCATGAATTCGCAAACAGGTTCATGATTATGGTTGAGTCAATTAAACCACATGGAGCTGGCTGTTACGGGATTATTTCAAGAAAAAAACTTCACCAAGCGGTAAATGGTTTTGATGAGTCACTAGATTTTGGAGAAGATAGTGATTATATTGAAAGAATAGGAAAAATAAGTCATTTTAAGGTACTCAGAAAACCCCACGTTCTGGTATCAATTCGAAGATTAGAAAAAGAAGGCCTCATAAGTCTTGCATTTAAATACAGCAAAAGCACTATCTATGATTTCATGGGTAAAAAAATTTCAGCAGGTCAATTAGACTACACTTTTGGCTATGATGAAGACGAATCTTTAAAAGATGATGACTTAAAAGAGAATAATAGTTCTTCTATCGATTTAAGTACATCGAAAACCCATTTAAATAAATCATTACCCTCTTCAGATATTTATAATGAAATAGGGGATGATGTTATCATTAATCAGAAAAAAAGAGTTATTTACTCAGTTTGTGGTGAAGGTCTGGGCCACGCTATGAGGAGTGCGGTAATACTTGAAGAGTTGATTAAAAAGTATGATATCCTTATTTTTGCCAGTGACCGAGCATATCAATATCTTTCGCAAAAATTTGATAATGTGCACGAAATCCATGGATTTAATACTGTTTATGAGAATAATACCGTTAAAAACAGGAAAACTTTTGTTAAAGCCATGAAAACACTCCCAAGGGATTTAAACAGTAATTTAAAGCTTTTATACAAAATTGCCAGGGGTTTTAAACCCCAAATTATTGTTTCTGATTTTGAGTTTTACGCAAGTCTTTTAAGTAATTTACTAAGAATTCCCCTTATCAGCATTGATAATATGCACGTGATGACCCGTTGTAATATAGAATATCCCGATAATTATAGGACAGAGAAACTAAAAGCAGAAGGAGTTGTAAGATCATTTATTGTTAGGCCTGAGAGATATATAATTATCAGTTATTTCTGTCCTGAAATAAAAAATCCTGAAAAGACCATTATTTATCCTCCTGTTCTTAGAAAAGAGATTATGGACCTCAAGGGAGAGTATGGGGACCATATTCTAGTTTATCAAACCAGTAAATCCAATGAAAAATTGTTAAAAACATTAAAAAGTTTTGGTGAAAAATTTGTGATATATGGATTTGATCTTGATAAAAAGGATGGAAATTTAGAATTCAAACCATTTAATGAAAGCGAATTCTTTGAAGATATACAAAATTCTCGGGCTGTGATTACCAACGGTGGTTTTACATTAATAAGCGAAGCTCTATAT
>JAUXXK010000385.1 GCA_030681145.1 Methanobacteriaceae archaeon
TGATCTATATAGAACTGGTCCACCGAAAGCGTTTTACCAGGATAACAGGAAATAACAGGAGTACCTAAAATAGCGGCTTCACGATTCATGGTTCCACCTGCACCTATCATCAAATCGCATTTTTTCATCAAACTGGATGTATCTACAGGTGGTTTAATAATAGTAACATTTTCATAGCCTTCAAAGATTTTTTCCTGTTCTTTAAATCGTGGAATAACCAGTATATTGGCATATTTCTCCAGAACATCTACTACTGGTTTTAAAACCGATTTTCTGCAATCTGCATCAAGATAAGATGCTAATGAAGGTTCCGGCCTCATTAATATTGTTTTTTCTTTTTTCAGATCCATATCCAGATCTTCGAAAATATTTTCATTATATTCAAAGTTTTTAAAGTGAATAATCTCTGAAGTTCCCCTATAACTGATTATTTTGTTGGGATCTGCACCTACTTTCAATAAAGTCCACATATCAATTACTTGTGGCATTATAATTCGATTACATAATGGTAAGGTCAATTTATTAGCTGCTAATGCGTGTTCATTATCCAAAACATAAACACTTGGAATATCTAAACCAAAAGTGACTCTTGGAAGCTCAATAGAATGTTTAGAAATAGCAACATCCGGTTTTTCTTTAATAATGAGTTTAGAAAGTTCATGAGCTCTGAGTGTACTTTCTTCAAGTTTTTGGCCAAGTGTAACTCCGTGTTTACCAATGGAAATAAATTCAAACCCATATGAATCCATAAGTCTATGAATATCACCAAATTTACGTCCAGTAACTATAACTTCATCACCCTGATTTTGAAAATATTCTATGATATTTTTGAAAAAACGCACATGAGGGGCATTGGTTAGATCTATCCAGATTTTCACTTAAAATCACCGTTTGAAGTTATAAAATTGATTAATTCATTAAATTATGGATTTATTTATTTAATTATTTATTTTTAGCCTTTTCCAATGCTTCCATTATTTCTTTAAATCCTTCACCAGTTTTTAAACTGGTTTGAATTACTTGAACATCAGGGTTTAGTTTTAAAACGTCATCCATCATTTTGTTTTTATCTGCTCCAACTGCATCAGCAATGTCCACCTTATTAATTACCACAAGATCTGCTTCTTTAAAGATTAAAGGATGTTTTTCAACAGTATCGTCTCCTTCACTGACACTGATAACTACCATTCTCATATGGGCACCTAAATCAAAGTCCACAGGACATATTAGGTTTCCCACATTTTCAATAAATAAAACATCAACTTCATCTAGAGGTAAATCATGAAAAGCATGCTCTACCAGATGTGCATCCAAATGACATTCTTTTCCTGTGTTTAATCCAATTACAGGAACGTTATATTGTTCAAATCTGCCCGCGTCAAATTTACTGATAACATCACCAGCAATAACTGCAACAGGGTACTTGATTTC
>JAUXXK010000386.1 GCA_030681145.1 Methanobacteriaceae archaeon
TTAAATAGCTCTAAAATCATAAAATCACCTTCAAGTAAGGAAATTGATTATCGAAATCTGAATCAAATCGAAATTGCAATCCTGGCCGAACTGGCCTCTATGAAAAAACATACTATGAAATCAATTGTTGAAGAGCTAAAATCAAAATTCAGTGAAAAGGATATAATTTTAACTCTTAAAGAAATGGAAGAAAAGGAGTGGATTTAAATAAGATCAGCATTCCTTCTTTCTGGCTGATAGTACTCTTATACTGGTGGGCGGGTATTCATTTACTTCCATGATCTTATGGCTATTATCCGGTTGAACCAAGTATAGGCCACTTCCTTTACAAGTTATCATAACTTTTTCATTGATCATTTTTACCAGGCTTTGCCTTGTTGGATGGCCGTATAATAGATGGTGTTAGGGGTGGATGCACTTATATCATATACTTCCATTCTTTCGGCTCTTTCCACAGGTTTAGCAATACCTTTAGCAGTAATTCCCAGGAGACTGGCCTGTTATTTGATTTCGTTGATTAGTTTTTTTCTTGATTCAATTGCAAATGTTTTATAGCCTTTTTACCATTAAAAGCCTCTATATCATCAGTATTTAAGTATATTAGGTTATAAAATAATATATAATTTATGATAATAGTTTAAGCAGATTTCATTGTTCAATTAATTAGAAAAATAAAATTGAGTCAATTGTTAGGGTTCGGTTGAGTAATCCAATTTATAGCATCAAATAAAAAGGATTCAATTTTATTTTCATCTAAATTAGATTTACCGGGTGTTAATGGAAATGCACCAACTGAAGGCAGTATTTGATCTTTTTCAGGATATATCTTTCCGGAGTATTCTTCTATTATTCCAGGATACAATACATAAGCTCCTAAAGAACCAGGAATAGCATCTTTATAAGTATGCATTTTGTAGACATCTTCTTTTTTAAATTTTTCACGATTCAATTTATATTTAGCATCAAAATGCAAAAATAACCTTTCAGAATCATTATTTATAATTAATGTGTAATCTGGCCTATATTCCAATGAATATGAATAATGGTCATTATCAGATTTATTAAATGTCCTGTTAAATTCAAGTTCAACTTCTATGACAGTTTCATTTAAATTTATATTAAATCGTTGGTTTGATTTATGACCTTCATTAACTTTAATAGACCAATCCTTAACATTTAAATCAAAAATAGAAGAATAATCTGGTTTGGTTCCTTCCAGCTTGCTCATTATTTTTATAAGTTCAAGATAGCACCAGTATTCATAAAGTTTAGATAGTCTTTTCTGATATCCTTTGATTTCTTCTTTTATTTCTTCAAACTGGAAGTTGAAACTGAATTCAAATATTAAAAAATAGTCAAATATTTCTCGATAACCCTCTTTCTTTTGCAAGACTTGAGAATTAGTAGGAAAACTATTTAATTTTCCCACATCATCCATCCAACCATCCATAACATACTTCTGGATGATCTCATAGTATTCCAGTATTTTTTCTGCAGGGTATCCTTTCATTTTTCCTTCATTAACAAACAGGATCATTTCAATTATTAATTCGTGTAATAATGTTAAAAAATACTTGATAAATCTATTTTCAGGGGTATCGAGAGTATCAGTATAATTCGGCAGGATAATATTTTGCGGAACATAATTTTGCATCTGATATGGCCAATTGGGAGGTAATTCATCAGTTTTAATTAGATTATCAGGATTTGCAGCCATATCTATCAAACTGCTTGGTCCCACAGAAGAAGCAAGAGATAGGGGAACATTTTCAGCATATTTAACCAGTATTCGATGGGGGTCCCTTTTGATATGCCCATAAGCTGAGGGAAGGTTTTCAGGACGGAAAATATATTCCAAAAACATGAAATCTTCATAAAAACTTTTTTTAACCCTTTCTTGAAATTCAAGTGGTCTATGAAGAGGAGATTTTTCATTAAGTATCATAGAAGAAGCTGCTTGAGCCAAGTCTCCAATCATGGCTGAATAATGATTTATGTAATCTATCTTTCGGGATCTTACTTCAAATGGACATTTCAGTGAAATCTTTCCATCAATCTCCACATCAAAAAAAGATTTACCAGCATATGATTTGAAATTAATTATTCCTCCATAGATATCATTCCTATTAAAATTAATTTTATTAAAAACAGGGTTTTTATCTTCTTTTTCTAGGGTAGGAAATGAAATAGAATTGATATAAGAATTTTCAGGAGTGAAAACTAGCTGATATTCTGTCTCTTCCAGTAATAGGATGTTTTCAATGGTTTCCAGATCTTTATTAGTATTGAATACTATGGGGATGTATTGGTCAGGTTGAGATTTTTTAGGCACATTTTTAAATTGAATTTGTATGCTATCACTATCTTCAGAAAATTTTCTATGGTTTCCATAATAATCTTTAGTTGATGAAACTAGTAACGTTCCCAGTTTACTTCTATCATCATCCCGGAAAATGATTTTGATTTCCTGTTTAACCATACTATCTAATCCGTAAATGATACGAAACGTTTTTCTTGGAGTTTTTTACCCATTTTCTGGAGTTTTTTAGCACTGGAAGGGTATTTAATTTCATATTCTTCTAGATTTGCAGAATACCAGATTTTATCAATTGATTCTCCACTATAACATAATTCGAATAAATTTTCCAGAACTTGACTTAGTTCTTGTTGTGATCCATGAACTTTAGGAAGTATTTTTTGCATAATTTGAGCATCAAAATAACGAGTCCAGCTCTTCCATTCATCTTGTGAATCTTCATAAAGCCATGCAGCATACATGAACCTCATAATTTCATCAATAACTCTAAATCCAAAATCAAATCCAGCTTCTGATAGTACTTCCTGGAATGAATGAATTTCTGAGGCCAACTCTTCCCAGAGGTTATCATTGTCATTGACTTTCACATGAGCTAATTTATCTTTTAAATCATTCAGTTTGCATTTTTTCATTTTTAAATTAGATATAGGATTCTCTAAATAATCTATATTTCCTTCAGGAGATTCATGTTCAATTTCACACATTATGAAATCCTTGGCAGGATATGTTTTAAATTCAATAGTATTGGCCCTATCCAGGACCTTAGGAGAGAACATATAGGTTGTTTCATCCACATTAACAGTTCCAATAACAAATAAGTTATCTGGAATCTTCAGTTTTTCAGGGATTAACTTATTCTTAATAGTTCTAGCATTATCCTCAGAATATAGGGATATTTTTTTACCACTTTCCATTGCCGATAAAAAGTCAGAGAAATAACGTTCCACATGAGAAAGATTCATTTCATCTAGAATTAAAAAATAAGGTTTGCTATTGTCATTTGAGGCCTTTATTATTAGATCTAGAGCGGGGGTTGATTGATAGTCACTTGTTATAACATTAAAAAATCCCATTAGATGTCTATTTTCAGTCCAGTTAGCACCCACAGGTATTATTACAGATTCACCCGCATTTTTGTGTTCCAAGTATTCAGCAAAAAGTTGTGCTATTTTGGTCTTACCAGTACCGGAGTTACCAGTTAATATGACAAATGGTTTGACTTTCAGGGAAAGCAAGTAATTCTCCAACATTTCTGGAGTGTATAA
>JAUXXK010000394.1 GCA_030681145.1 Methanobacteriaceae archaeon
TCATGACACATTTTCAGGAAATTATTAAATTACAAAGGAAGTTTAAATTTCCCCTAATTATTGCCAGTGGGGCTATTTCCAATTATGATTTGAGAAATCCTCGTGATTTAATAGCATTTTCCCAGTGCTTTGGATTAAATAAAAATGAAGCTAAATTATGTATTTCCCGTAATCCAATGGCCATTATTGATTTTAATAGACATCGGTCTGATATTATTGTAATTGGGGCAAAAAAAATTTGTAATATTTGAAAAAATTAAATTTAATTAATCCTTACACTATTTTCTTTAATCTTAATAAATCTAAATGGATGATTTGATGAAACTTAAAATACTCCCTCCAACGCTTCGCGGGTACAAAAAATATCTTGCTTTTGAATTGATTTCTCAGGCTCCAATAAATAGAGATGATCTAGTAAATTTAATCTGGATTTCTTGCCTTCAGCTTTATGGGGTGTCTGAAACAAGTAAATTTAGGTTATGGCTGATGAGAAAATGGGATTATGGTCAAAATGGGAATAATTTTATTATGAAAGGTATTTTACACTGTAATCGTGGTGACGAAGAGAAAGTACGTGCTGCATTATGTTCAGTAACTAATTTCCGTGGAAATAAAGTGGTTTTCCATACTCTCGGTTTATCTGGAACCATTCACTCCGCAACGAAAAAGTTTATTAAATCTATACCATAACATAAATACATAGAATAAACAATTAATAATAACAGATTGATATCAAGTATAAATTGAAAAACTGAGTATTTTAAAATCCCAATTAAAATACAAAAAATTAAAAATCATTTTCATAAGATAGAAGAAAAAAGAGAGGTATAACATATGCAACCACTTCAAAGTGCCGGATACGATAGGGCCATCACTGTATTTAGTCCAGATGGAAGACTATTTCAGGTCGAGTATGCAAGAGAGGCCGTCAAAAGAGGTACAACTTCATTAGGTGTTAAATCAAGCGAAGGAATCGTGCTTGTTGTGGACAAACGACCCACAAGCAAATTGGTCGAGCCTAAATCTATAGAAAAAATATTCCAAATCGATCAACATATTGGTGCTGCCACATCAGGATTAGTGGCCGATGCCAGAGCTTTAATTGAAAAAGCTAGAATAGAAGCTCAGGTTAACAGAATAACCTACAATGAGCCTATTCGTGCCGAAACTCTTTCCAAAAAAATATGTGACATGAAACAGATGTACACCCAGCATGGTGGGGTCCGTCCTTTTGGATCTGCCTTAATTATAGGCGGAGTTAATGGTAAAGGATGTCAATTATTTGAAACAGATCCTAGTGGTGCATTGATTGAATATAAAGCCACAGCTATAGGTGCTGGAAGACAACTGGCCATGGAAGAGTTTGAAAAGAAATATGAAGATGATATGGATCTTAATCAAGCTATTGAGATGGCTTTGGATGCTGTTTATGAAGCTACTGAGGGAAAAACAACTCCTGAGAGTGTAGAAATCGCCATCATTGATGCTAAAGATCAAAAATATAAAAAATTATCTGAAGAAGAAATTAAAGATCATGTAGAAGAACTTCTCATCAGGAAGGAGAAGGAGGAAGAGGAGTAAAAACATGGTTAATATGGAAGATGCAGTTATTGCCCGTTTGGAATCTCATGGTGAACGATTCGAAATTTTAGTAGATCCTGATCTTTCTGCAGAATATAAAAAAGGATCTAATGGGTCCAATATTAGTATTGAAACAGTTCTTGCTGTGGAAGAAATATTTAAAGATGCTAAAAAGGGCGATAAAGCGTCTGAGGAAGGAATGCTTAAAGTATTTCAAAGCTCTGATCCTTTGGAAGTTGCTTCATTAATTATCCAGAAGGGAAATATCCAGCTTACTGCCCAACAGCGCAGGGAAATGCAAGAGGAAAAGCACAAAAAAATTGTGGCTAATATAGCTCGCAACGCTATTAATCCTCAAACTGGACTTCCTCACCCACCAAAGAGAATTGAAAAGGCCATGGAAGAGGCAAAAGTTCGTATTGATCCATTTA
>JAUXXK010000395.1 GCA_030681145.1 Methanobacteriaceae archaeon
GTATAATAGGATCATGGGGTTTCAATATGTCTAAAACTATTCTAATCAGGCCTTTTGCCACTTAAAGTTCCTCCATATATTTATTTATTATTAAATGATATTAATTTCATGCTTAATCTATTTTAAAGATAAATATTATATCAAAAAATTACTATTCTTATTTAATAATAGATATTTAACAATTTAAAAGTGTTTTTAGATTTAATTAATCTTTAGTTATAGAATATATTTAATTATTCATTATTAAGTAAATTGATTAATTTTTTGCATATATTAAATATTTTTTAAATCCCTTGCAAAATAAAATATCATTTCCTAAAAAATATGATAATAAACTTATTTTTATCATAACTTTCATTAAAAAAATCTTAAAAAGAATATAAACACACTTTAGAATTCAAATTATATTAATAAAGAATATTACAGCATTTTCAGACCAAATAGAACGTAAAATCTTTTTTTAAACATTGATTCATAGATATACAATTTTATATATGAGTATTAGCATATAACTTGATGGATACTAATTACAGTCATCAAAAGGAATTAACTAATATGAGTTTAAGGAGATTATTACGTTTAAATGAAGAACTCGAAGAACTAAAATATTATGGTGAAAAAGGAGTACCTATTTTAATAGAGGGTAAAAAGGACGAAAAAGCCCTTAGAGAACTTGGAATTAACGGTTTTTTCATAAAAGTTTCCGGATCTCCACTAAATCTCTTTGAAATTGCTGAAATAGCAGCAGAATCATCACCAAATGTAATTATTCTTACCGATTTTGATAAAAAGGGAAATCAGTTGGCTAAAAAATTATCAAATGATATTCAAAGTTTAGGATCATGCCCAGAAATGAAAATAAGACGTAGAATCATGGGAATGACCCGCAAATACATCAAAGACATAGAGAGTCTTCCTAAACATATTAATAAACTCAGAATTGATGTTTATCCTTATGGATGCTGTTGGTGATCACTGTTATCCATCTGTAATGTTAGTATCAAACTTTACAGATCATCAATTACTGATAACTGAAATTATCCCTGAAAGTATCTAATTTATTAGGGAGGCTTAACATGGGAAAAGAAGAAATAAGTACAACAAAGTATCTCATTCACGCTCAAATTAATGCTAACGGAATCGTGGAAAAGCCAGATGTGGTTGGTGCCATATTTGGCCAAACCGAAGGGCTTTTAAGTAACGATCTTGATCTCAGAGAACTCCAGAAAACAGGGAGAATAGGTCGAATAAAAGTTAATATTACCTCCAGAGGAGGGAGATCAAAAGGAGATATAGTAATACCCTCCAGTTTGGACCGTGTAGAGACCGCTATACTAGCAGCGTCCTTGGAAACCATAAATCGAGTGGGGCCTTGTGAAGCATATATTCAAGTTTCTAAAGTAGAAGATGTGCGTGCTGTAAAAAGGAAAAAAGTAGTGGACCGGGCAAAAGAAATTTACGCCGGAATGATGGATGAAGTAACTCCAGAAAGTCTTAAAATGATTGAAGAAGTTAAAGAAGCCATGCGTATCCATGAAATAACCGACTTCGGAGACGAGAAACTTCCTGCAGGACCAAATGTTCATACTTCAGATGCAATTCTAGTGGTAGAAGGTAGATCTGATGTTTTAAATCTTTTAAAACACGGGATTAAAAATGCCATTGCGGTAGAGGGAGTAAGTGTTCCCAAAACCGTGGCTGAATTAACCCGTAAAAAAACAGTGACTGCTTTTGTTGATGGGGACAGAGGCGGAGAACTGATATTAAAAGAACTTCTACAAGTAGGAGAAATTGATTATGTTACCCAAGCCCCAAGAGGAAAAGAAGTAGAAGATCTGGGTAAGGACGAAATTATGGTTGCTCTTAGGGATAAAGTACCTATAGAACAAATGTTCCATGATTTAGGCATCAAAGTAGAACCTAAAAGCGAAGACAAAATGGTAGTTCTCAAAAATATTTTAACAGAACTGGAAGGTTCTGGTAATGCAGAGATACTTGATGATGCTTTAAATATATTAAAAGAAGTTAAAGTAGAAAATCTCTATGATGAACTTAAAAGAATAAATAATCACCCATATGCCGTTGTTTTCGATGGTGTAGTGAGTCAGAGACTTCTAGACATAGCCAATGATAAAGGAATTAAGCACATAGTTGCTATTCGATCAGGCGAAATTGTAAAAAGGCCTGAAAAAGTGAAATTAATCACTCGTTAAATAAGTTAATCTTAATTTAACCATACTAAAGAACTTCACTTTCTAAAACTGGAAGAATTGCTCTTCCAATAATTATTTTTTTTATAAAATTACTTAAATATTTAATATAAAAACCCTAAATAATATCCTAAATAAACACTAAATATATAAAAATTATTAATAAAAATTGTACTAAATGCAAAAAAGAAGGCATAAAATGTACATAAACATCAATGGGTTAGAAAATTGTGAAACTACAGAGGATATCCATATTCCCCACGATCCTCTGGAAAGGGTTGTCGGACACAAAGAAATTATTCATTTAATTAAAATTGCTGCCA
>JAUXXK010000409.1 GCA_030681145.1 Methanobacteriaceae archaeon
ATAGTTTGATAGAATTAATAATACCTATAGGTGCATTAATATTATCTTTGATTATTGTTATAAAATCTGCCGATGTTTTTGTAGACAACTTGGTGGAAATTGGAGGAGCACTAGGAATATCACAGATAATTTTGGGGGTAACCGCATCAGCCATCGGGACGTCTCTTCCTGAATTTGGTTCAGCTATGATTGCTACTTTATCTGGCAGTAGTGATATCGGGGTTGGATGCGTTATTGGATCCAATATATGGAATATTGCGGGTATTTTGGGGATTACTGCAATAGTCGCAGGAGTTATCAAAACTGATTCAAGTGGATTAATGAGAGATGGTATGGTTACTTTAGGGACTGGTATAATTCTCATATTTTTCATGTTCATAGGTGATGTTGGCAAAATAGCTTCTATAGTGATGATAATGTTATATGCTGTTTATTTATGGCGTTTAATCAAAGCACAAAGCCAATATAATAGTGAAAATAATAGTAATGTCATCTTGGAAGATGAAGAAAAAAAATCAAGAATTAGTAGGATTGATAAAAAAAAGTTAGCTATGGTTATAGCAGGCCTTGCTGGATTAATCATAGGGTGTAGAATACTTGTTTATAGTGGGGTGGAACTTGCTAGAATTGCAGGCATACCAGAAATGATCATGGGATTATTTACATTAGCAATAGGAACAAGCATACCAGAACTTGTTGTTACATTATCATCTGCAATGAAAGGATTACATGAACTATCCATTGGAACTGTACTGGGTAGTACCACTTTTAATATCCTGATTGGTATTGGGGTACCAGCTTTATTTATATCAATTCCAGTAGAACCTTTATCCTTGGCATTTGATGCTCCAGTCATGATTTTTGTTATCGTACTACTTTTATTACTTATTAAAAAGGGCGGTATGAAATTAAATAGGCGAGCTGGATTTATACTCCTTGCAACCTATATAATTTATGCATTTGTAAGACTATACATATTGGCGTGATAAAATGTATGAGAAGATAATATTGGCTACTATGGGTGAATACATGGATGAATTGATTGAACACACAGCGGATCTATTACATGGTAGGGATGCTGAAATCTTATGTGTTTATGTTGTTGAAACATCAGTCCCATTTCTTACCCCGAAAAAGGTTAAAGAAATGATGATAGATGAGTTAACCAAGAAAGGAAAAGAAATACTGGATGATGTTGGAAAAGCATTTTCCAGTTTAAATTATCCAAATATCAAATTTAGGGGAATAATGTTGGAGGGAAAACCTGCAGAAGAGATTGTTAAAATTGCAGAAGATGAAAAAGCGGATGTTATTGTTCTAGGAACTGGAAAAAGTCTTGTGGATAAACATCTCTTAGGTAGTGTATCTGAAAAGATTGTTCATTATGCTCCATGCACTATTCACCTGGTTCGTAATGTTTAGAAAATAACTTCTTTTTTTTATTTTTTAAATAATATATTGAATAAATAGCTGATTTTTTGAATATTCATCCAAATAATATTCTGTTTTTTAGAATTTTTTCATAAAACTTATATTCTATTTAATTAGACTAAACTATGTCATAGAAATTCAATGGTTGATTTAATCACTTAATTTTCGGAGGTACTTCTTTGTCATTTTTAAAAAGGTTACTGGGATTAGGACCAAAGCCAATAATGGCCAAAAGCAGATATATAACTATAGAAGATGCAAAAACATCACCATTCACCAAAAAAACGGTGGGTTCTGGCTATTCCATGAAGCCTGATGTTTATTATATTGTAGCATCAGTTGAACTGGGAAATACAACCACCAAATGTATTTTAACTGCTACCAATCTCAATACTAGCCATAGTTACCTTTTGGATAAAACGGTGAAAATGACTAGGGATATACGGGCTCCTAAAAAAGGAGAAAAAGTTTTTGGTTCAACTGTTTGGGGTGTTGAACTTACCAAAGAATCTGTATCAGAAATGGTTAAAAAAACCATCTTAGAATCATTAAGGCAGGCAAAAGTGGATATAGAAAAAGATCTGGATTTTGTGGTTAGATCTACGGGTGTGACTGCAGGATTTGCTTCTCCTAAGGAAGTAGGTCAACTTATTATTGCATTAGCTAATGGTTGTCTTGAAGCGGGCATCCCTCCTCGAAAAATGGCTCCTGCAATGACTGTTGATAACTTTCCGGATAGATTAAAAGAATATACTCTCCTGAACAAGGTTATATTTGACGGCGCAGTAGTAAGTGTAATTCCACCTAGTGGTAAAGAAGTTGTAGCAAATGAAATGGAAGGAGAACTTGTTACTGCTGGAATAAAATTGGGGGCCAAGTGGACTAGTTTGGACTTCAGAAACCCATGTGTTTCAATGGATTTTGGAACAACACTAGCTGGCCGTATAGTAAATAATGATGAACCATATGCTAAAACCATTGGTAACTTCTGTGGGCTGGCAGGTGCTGTTTCTGATGCAATTATCCGTGGAACAGAAAAAGTTGATAAAAGAGGGGGAGCGGCACTAGACCTTTATAGTAGGGATATTCTCAAAAATGCTGACTGGAAAAAGGCATTTCTTAATGCTGAGAAGGTTCATGAATTTGTTGATATTAGAAAAGTTCCTGAAGATAGAAAACGTTTTGGAACAGTTCCGGTAGATCCTCATGCTGCATATGATGCAGGTACAACATTGATTGGTTGTGATGTGGGAACCAATGGGGATAAACTTGATGATTTAACTGAATTGGGACATGAAATATATCAAAATGATGGTATTCATACTTTATTTGCAACCCTGGATTATGTAAGCGCTCTTATTGTTAAAAGGTTGGTTGATGAAGCATTTAATGAAGGCGTGGTTCTGGAAGGATCTGTTCTGGGAGTTACTGGGAGAGCAGGTATTACTGGAAGAAAACCAGAATTTGTCATCGAATACACTAAAGATAAATTTGATAAATGTATTTTTGTTTCTGATGCTTTGGCCATGGGTGCAGCTATAATGGCAAGATGTATGAATTCAATTGGAACCCCACATATTCCTATCGGTGGAAGACAGGGAGGGCCATGTATATTGGGTCCTAGAATGAAACTTCAAAAACAAAAATGATTTATTATAAATTCTCAACTCCTTTTATATTTCATTTCATTTTTAAATAGCCTAATAATAATTTAACAATTCAAGAGGATATAGGATAAAATGGTGATAGCTTTAATCATGGCTGGAGGCAAAGGCACCCGCATAAAGTTAAATTGTGAGAAACCACTGGTTAAAATAAATAAAAAACCTATGATAGATCATGTTATAAATAATCTTGAACATTCTGAAAATATTAAAAGTATTCACATTGCCACAAGCCCCCATACTCCATTGACTAGGGATTACTTATTTAATAAAGGGTATAATATTATCGAAACTCCGGGAAATGGATATATTGAAGATTTGACCTTTTTATTATCTTATTTCGAGAAAAAATTTCCAGAACATACTTTATTAACAATAAGTTCTGATCTTCCATGTGTTTATTCTGATTTAATTGACTATATTCTGAAAGAATATGAAAATGAATATAAAAAATCTTCTAAACCCGCAATGTGTGTGTCAGTACCGGTTGAAGTTTTTAAAAAATATGATTTGAAACCTTCTATTGTTCTGGATGGCAGAGTACCTTCGGGAGTAAATATATTAAGGAGTATAAACAAGATACAAGATGAGGAAGTTTTGGAAGTTCCTAAAATTGAACTTGCATTAAATATTAATACTTGCCAAGACATAAAAGTCTTTGAAAAGTTTTTTGGTGATAATGATGGAAGAAAGGAAACTGATTAAAGGGGAAGAGAAATTCTGGAGCGAAATAAAAGGATACCAGGTAGCTACCAGCAATGCCAGAATATTAGGGGAACTGGAAGAACTGGTAATTAATGATAAAACTGGAAAAATTACGGATGTTGTCATCAAAGTGGAAAAAGGCAGAAATGTTAATGTAAAAGGGTCTAAAAAGAAAGGCGATTTTTTACTGGTTCCATTTGGCAAGGTGGAAAAAGTTGGTGAATTTATAATAATTGCTGAATAAATATTAAATTTTTCGTTAGTTGGTGTTTTTCACCTTCTTCCTAAAATATTAATTACTATTTTTAAAACTTAATTAGATTTATATCATTTTAAATAAATCCTGACTTATGCTTTTTTTTTGGGAGGGTCTTGAAAAAAGATTATTTTGGGTGCAATTTTTTGAAAGTGCACTAAAATAAATAAAAAATAAGAATTTTTCTATTAAAAAAATTAATTAATGATATAATGATTACATTCCCTGTAAACTCATATCCAACATTCTCTTAGTTTCTGAAGCTAGTTCTGGTGGAAGCCCAGTTATATCCATACTTAAAAAACCTCTCACAATCATGGAAGCTGCTTCTTCTTCAGTTAAACCTCTTGAAGTAAGATACATTACTTCTTCTTCTGCAATTTTCCCAACAGCTGCTTCATGTGACATTTCAAGTTCGGTAGAACTTCCTTCTAGTTCTGGAACTGCATATATCATTGAATCATCGGATAAAACTAGCCCATGACACTCTAAATGACCTTTAACATTTGGAACTCTTCCGGCCAGATGTCCTCTGGAGTATATCTGTGATTTTTCTTTGGAAACTGCTCTAGAAATGATTTCTGAGCTACTGCCTTCCCCTTCTAATAACACTCTGGATCCCATATCTAATACAGAATCTTTTTGGCCTCCCAAAATAGACTGGAAAAGAACTTTTGAATTTTTACCTGTGCAATAAGCTGTAGGATATGATTGGATACTTTTAACGGGGCTGGTTAGTATATAATTGCTAATATAAGTCGAATCGTCCCCCACCATTATTCCTGTACGTGGCCTTACTTCAACTTGTTCTGCCCAGTTGTGAACCATGGTAAATGTTATTTTAGCTCCTTTTTTAAGATAAAATTCAGATACTCCTACGTGTAATGCTGAACTTACATCTTCGCCAGTGGCACATCCTGTTATAATGTGTAACTCTGAGTTTTCTTCGGCAATGATAATATTGTGGGCTGTTTGCATTACTTTTTCATCACCAATAAACATGCATGCTTGCAAGGGGAATACTTCTTTTGAACCAGGTAATGATCTTATGAAGTAACCTCCACTACCTCCTTCTTCTTTTTCCCTAAGAGCTGTCTGGGCAGTATATTTATCACTATCTACCGCAACAGCTTTCCACATATAATCCTTTAACCAGTTATATTTATCCAGGGCTATATTCATTCCCATTATTTCTACTGATTCAGAATCGCAACTTGCACAAACTCCACTTTGATCCATTTGAATAAAAGTACCGGATCTATCTTTTTCATCGGGATCTACTCCCACTTTAAGCAAAGTTTCTTGGACTTTTTTTGGAACTTCATTTGCTCTGTTAACGTTTTCATGGTCTCCTGCTTCTTCTAATATGAATTTTTCCAGATCTATGTCCTCGCCATAAAGAGCTTTTTTGTTT
>JAUXXK010000413.1 GCA_030681145.1 Methanobacteriaceae archaeon
AGAAAAAGATCCCTGAAACTCTTGGATTATGTTGGTCTATCTGATAAAATAAAAAGAAAGCCTACCGAGCTTTCTGGTGGAGAACGGCAAAGAGTTGCTATTGCAAGGGCCATGGCCAACAAACCAGCAATTATACTTGCAGATGAACCAACAGGATCTCTGGACTCAAAAACAGGGCAAATGATTCTTCAGAGACTAAAAGAGTTGCATGAAAAAGAAAATGTAACATTAATCATGGTTACCCACGACATGGATGTAGCTTCTTTGGCCGATAGAACCATAAAAGTTCTGGATGGAAAAATCCAGACTTAAATTATTATTTTTTTTATTATTTTTTATTTCTAATTTTTAAATTAATTGTTGATGTATACTAAATATATTCAATAATTATAATTTATGAAAATTTCAGCCCCATTTCGAAAATTAAATTAATCCCCAGTAATATATTATATAAACATGACTGATACTAAAAAAAGAATTGCTTGGGGAATCAGTGGTGCGGGTGAAAAACTTCCTGAAACTTATGCCATCATGAAAGATATTAAAAAGCGGTACCAGGACGAAGTGGAAATTAGAGTATTCCTATCCAAATCAGGTGACCAAGTTGTAAAATACTATGGTATTTTCCGTGATCTGGAAAACAATTTTGACCATGTTTGGGTGGAAATAAATGCCAACTCTCCCTTTTTAGCAGGGCAAATACAGTTAGGAAAATTTGACCTTATGCTAATTGCTCCATGTTCTTCCAATACTGTTGCCAAAATATCTCTTAGAATTGCAGATACCTTGATAACCAATGCTGCTATCATGGGTCAGAAAGCGGGAGTTCCCATACACATAATGCCTTCAGATTTTAAAGAAGGTACAGTAATAACTAAACTACCAAATGGGAAAAATCTTGAACTGTTAATCACCAAAGAAGATGTTGAACACGTGGAAAAATTATCAAACATGAACAATACCCACGTATTTGAAAATCCAGAAGACATATACAAAATATTCGATAAGTTAGTGGAATGAGAAAAATAAGATTATACTTGTCATATCGTAATATGTAGGTTAAATACTTGATTTTATATTATATTCTTTTAAATTTACTTATTTTTAATTTTAAAATCTATTTATTCCTTGGACATTCCTATTGAAGAAATGTATAGAGTATTTAAATATTTATAAAAAATGAAAAAAAAAACTTTAATAATTAATTAAAGCTCTTGAAAGATAACCCCATATCCATACACCGGATTTTTATCAGGCCCTTCTTCTTCGACAAATGCATTGGTCCCTCTAAAGTATCCTTCAATTTCACCGGTAGATGATATATCCATAGTAATAGGTTCCATGTCGACCATTGTCTCAAAAAAGCCCATTATTCTAGAAATTTCATCATAAATACCTCTAAATTCTATGGTGATGGTTCCTGTCTGACGAATCTTTAAATTAACCAGCTCTTGTGGTACTTCCAGACTTTCACCAACTTTATTAATACTCGTACTTTTAGTAAAAATTACATTTCCATCTAATTCACCCACGGATTCACCCCCTTATTAATGTATATAGATTTGTTTTTAAAACATATAATAATATTCAAATATTGACTATCACTTAAACTAGGTTTTAGAAAAAATATGATATTCATTATTATTTGAATAAAAAAATATGAAAATATAAAATAATTCAAAACTAGTTAAAATTGGGGTTAAATAATGAAAAAAACAAGCATATTGAAAAATCTCCTAGAATCATCATGTCCTTTGATAATGCCGGATGCTTATGACCCCCTGAGTGCTAAATTAATTGAAGTAAGTGGATTTAAAGCTGTACAATGCTCAGGTTATAGTTTTTCTTTATCTAAATGCCTCAAAAAAGAATCTAACCTAACTTTAGAAAATAATCTGGAAATCACCCGGCAGATCGTTAAAGCAGTAAATATCCCAGTCATGGCTGATGCAGAAGACGGTTACACTAAAAATAATAGAATCAAAGATACTGTGGCGAAATTTATGAAATCTGGTGTGGCTGGAATCAATATTGAAGATCAAATATTCCATGATGGTTCCGGGACAAAGATTATTGATGCTCCGGAAATGATTGATAAAATTGAAAACGCCAGAAATGCTGTAAATAAAGTAGATAGTGATTTTATTATTAATGGTAGGACTGATTCTCTTTTAATAAGTCAAAATCCATCTAAAAATCTTAAAATAGCAATTAAACGTGCTAATTTATATTTAAATGCTGGTGCAGATCTGGCTTTCATACCATATGTGGACACAATTGACCAGGTAAAAGTTATATCTAAAAAGGTGAAAGGGCCGGTAAGTATTGCTATGGGCCTACCCTACAATATTAATAACTTCACTATTGGGGATTTAAAGAATCTTGGAGTTGCCAGGATAAGTTTACCTAATATATTAATTCATTCCAGTATCCAAGTGATGAAGAAGGCTTTAGAATCAGTACAAAATGATGAAATGTCTAAATTTTCAGATAGCGGGTTATTAGCTTCAAAAGAAGATTTGAAAAATATTACAAACTAATTATAGTTTATAATAGCCTAATTGATTCATTAAGAAATTCATTTAAAAAGAGATGCTGTGGAAAAATTATCTATGGAAAAAAAAGAAAATTAATTTTTATATTTATTTTTAAAATTTGTACCCGATATCCCTTAATAATTTTTTCCTATATTTTATATCATCATCTGATTCAATGCCTTTTGGCCTGTATCCATCAATTACGCCGATTATGCCATTTCCCTGTTCACTACTAGCAATTAAAACCTCAATAGGGTTGGCTGTGGCACAGTAAATATTCACCACTTCAGGAACATCTTTTATTCTTTGAAGTACGTTAATAGGAAATGCTTCCCTCATAATAATTAAAAACGAATGGCCCGCCCCAATTTCCATAATTTTTTCTCTTGCCATTTTTTCAATATCAGGATCATTGCCCGCATATCTAACCAAACAATCCCCGGATGCTTCTGAAAAGGCCAAACCGAATTTTGCCACAGGAGATGTGTTTACCATAGCTTCATATAAATCTTCTACTGTTTTTATGAAGTGACTCTGGCCTAAAATTAAATTAAAGCCCTCTGGAATTTCTATTTTCACAGTTTTTATTTCCATAAATACCACCTACCCCTTATAATCCATAAATACCACATATCCATTATAATAATATATGGATTTAATTTAAGATAAATTTTTTTTAGGTGTATCGACTTAAATTAAAGAAATCAGATTATTATGTTCATGAGCATAATGTAGAGGCAATATATTTATATATAAATTCAGTTAATTTATCACTAATAATCATTATATTTACCTTCATTAATTAACATTCAAAAATAGTTATAATTAATTATATAGATTAAATATTGATTTTTATAAAACTCATAATATTTATTTACAAAAATTGTATATTTTCTTCTAGATATAATATTAATAAGTAAAAAATATAATTATGTATTATTCTGTTAGATAGAGGTGTTGAAATGCAGGAAAAGAGTAAGGAAATAGGTTCCAGAGTAAAGGAGCTTAGAAAATTATCGGAAATTTCTATTGATGAAATGGCCGAAGAATTTGATATAACATCACAAAAATATCAGAAATATGAAAGTGGTGAAGAAGAGATTCCCGCCAGTATTCTTTATGAGATTGCCCAAAAATTTAAAGTAGATATGGGTCTTTTATTAACTGGAGAAGAAACCAGAATGCATATTTTCACCGTTACTCGTAATGAAAAAGGTTCATCTGTGGAAAGACGTAAGCAGTACAAGTACGAAAATTTATCAGGTAGATTTATTCATAAAAAAGCAGAACCATTTATTGTTACCGTTGAACCTTCTAAAACTTCAAAAAAACCTTCCACCAATAATCATCCCGGACAGGAATTTAATTATGTCCTGGAAGGTAGTATGAAACTTTACATACATCATCATGAAATAATTCTGAATGAAGGAGATTCAATATTCTTTGATTCAACCCATGACCATGCTATGGAAGCATTGAATGGTAAAAAAACCAAATTTTTAGCAGTTATCATGTAATTTATACTTATAAATATCATTATAATCAAATTTAGAGGTAAAATATGTCTTCATTAATAAAAGATTTTGTAAATCAAACTGATTTCAACTCTTACAATGATTTCAGAGATAATTTCAAAATTTTAACTCCCAAAAACTTTAATTTCGCTTATGACGTTGTGGATCGCTATGCCCGAGAATACCCTGAAAAAAGAGCACTGGTATGGTGTGACGACAAGGGAAAAGAAAAAATTTTCAGTTTTGCTGATTTAAAAAAATACAGTGATAAGACCGCCAATTTCTTTAAAAAATGTGGAATAAAAAAAGGCGACACTGTAATGTTAACATTGAAAAGCAGATACGAATTTTGGTATACCCTACTGGCTCTTCATAAAATCGGAGCAATAGCCATCCCTGCCACCCACATGTTAAAGCCAAAAGACATCGAATATCGAATTAAAAAGGCCAAAATCAAAATGATAGTCTGTATAAGTGAAAATGGTGTGCCTGAAAGCTTTGAAAAAGCAGAAGAAAATTTAAAAGACATTAAACTCATCAAGGCCCTAGTAGGAGAGGGAAATAGAGAAGGATGGTACGACTTCAATAAAGAAGTTAAGGATTCACCGGAAGAATTTAATAGGCCTGAAGGTAAAGAAGCCTCTGTTAATAATGATACATCTCTTGTTTACTTCTCATCAGGAACTACTGGCCTTCCAAAAATGATACAACATGATTTTACTTATCCCTTGGGACATATAATTACCGCCAAGTACTGGCAGAATGTATGCGAGGAGGGATTACATTACACTGTGGCCGATACAGGGTGGGCTAAAGCCATGTGGGGTCAAATTTATGGCCAATGGATATCTGGAAGTGCTGTATTTGTATACGATTACGAGCGCTTTGAAGCAGGCAAAATGCTGGAAAAATCTGCCAAATATGGGGTGACAACTTTTTGTGCCCCTCCCACTATCTACCGATTCCTTATTAAAGAAGATCTTTCTCAGTACGATTTATCCGGAATAAAATATGCAGTGACTGCTGGAGAACCATTAAACCCCGAAGTTTACAATAAGTTCTATGAAATAACCGGACTTCAGTTAATGGAAGGATTTGGACAAACAGAATGCGTGGTTTGCCTGGCTAATTTCCCTTGGATGAAACCCCGCCCAGGTTCCATGGGCAAACCATCACCCGGGTATAATATTGAGCTTATGGACAAGAAAGGAAATCAAGTTGACGTGGGGGAAGAAGGAGAACTTGTAATGAATACCATTAAGGAAAAACCATTAGGTTTATTTGATGGTTATTATCTCAATCCCGAAAAAACCAAAGAAGTATGGTACGACAACTACTATCACACAGGAGATACCGCTTGGATGGACGAAGATGATTATTTTTGGTTTATAGGTAGGACCGATGATATGATAAAAAGTTCAGGATACCGGATTGGGCCTTTTGAAGTTGAAAGTGCAGTAATTTCCCACCCATCTGTTCTAGAATGTGCCATAACAGGATATCCAGATCCTATTCGAGGACAAGTGGTAAAAGCCACCGTGGTGCTAACTGCAAATTATGAACCCTCTGAAGAGCTAAAAAAAGAAATTCAATCCCATGTGAAAAAAGTCACTGCCCCATATAAATACCCCCGAGTAGTGGAATTTGTTGAAGAATTACCTAAAACAATTAGTGGGAAAATCAGAAGGGTTAAAATAAGAAGTGAAGATCAGGAAAAATGATTTTTTTAGTATTTTTAACAATAAAAAGTAATTAAAAATTTGATATTATGATTTAATAATAGAGTATTGATTTAATTTAAGTTTTAGAATCAATTATTTTATTATTCAAAATCGGTTTCAAGAAGGATTAAATATGTCTGAGACTGCGAAAAAAGAACCATACCCCGTCATAAATATAAAAGAGTGTAAAGCTTGTGAAAGATGCATAATCGCGTGTCCCCTTGAATTATTTGAGATGAGTAGCGATACTAATACTCGTGGATATCATTATGCAGTTTACAAAGGTGAAGGGTGCAATGCATGTGGAAACTGTTATTACACTTGCCCTGAGCCACTGGCAGTAGAGGTACACATACCATCACGACAAAAAACAAAAAAGACACCTGAATCTCCAGTTAGTGAAAATAAAAAATTAACAAAAGAAAAATCTACATCGGAGGTAGAATAATGGCATCCCAAATGGTTAAAGGCAACACCGCAGTAATTATTGGTGCCATGTACGCGGGTTGTGATTGTTATTTTGGATACCCCATCACCCCTGCAAGTGAAATTTTACACGAAGCATCCAAATACTTCCCAATGGTAGGAAGAAAATTCGTGCAGGCCGAATCAGAAGAAGCCGCAATTAATATGGTATACGGCGGGGCTGCAGCAGGTCATAGAGTAATGACTGCATCTTCAGGACCCGGAATAAGTCTTAAACAGGAAGGGATTTCCTTTTTAGCTGGAGCAGAACTCCCCGCAGTTATAGTCAATATAATGCGAGCAGGACCAGGGTTAGGGAATATTGGTCCTGAACAGGGAGATTATAACCAGATAGTTAAAGGTGGAGGACACGGTAATTACCATAATATTGTATTGGCCCCAAACAGTGTTCAGGAAATGTGTGATTTAACCCGAAAAGCCTTTGAAATGGCAGATAAATACCGTAACCCTGTAGTTGTAATGGCCGATGGAGTGCTGGGACAAATGGCAGAACCGCTTCATTTCCCATCAAAAGCCATAAAACCAACCATAGATACTTCTCGTGCAGTTTGTGGAAATAAAGAAACTATGCAAAATTTGACCGCTTCAATATTTCTTGATTTTGACCAGCTAGAAGATTTTAATTTTTATCTACAGGAAAAATACCAGAAAATAAAGGAAAATGAAGTAGAATACGAAGAATATTTGATAAAAGATGCAGATATTGTTTTAGTATCTTATGGAATAAGCAGTCGGATTTGCCGTAGCGCCGTGGAAATTGCCCGTGCCGAAGGAATAAAAGTCGGCCTATTAAGGCCAATTACTCTATTCCCATTCCCTAGTGAAAAATTGGCTCAGCTTAAAGAAGAAAATAACTGTAAGTTTATTTCGGTAGAAATGAGTAATGGGCAGATGAGAGAAGATATAAAAATGGCTATTAAATGTGAAGAAGTGGAATTGGTTAATCGAATGGGCGGAAACCTTATAGAACTCGGGGACCTGGTTCCAAAAATAAAAGAAATAGCTGGAGGTAAATAAAATGAAGTCCACCGGCTCTGAATCCATTAATACTAGTACAAAAGATATAGATAAAAAAGTACTCAAAAAACCTGATTCACTTTACGATGTTTTCCAAAGAAAAGGAGGTAGTGCACCCAGTGCCACTCATTACTGTGGTGGTTGTGGACACGGAATCCTGCATAAACTTATAGGGGAAGCAATGGATGAGCTGAAAATCCAGGAAAGGTCTGTTATGATCAGTCCAGTTGGATGTGCAGTTTTTGCTTACTACTACTTTGATTGTGGAAATGTTCAAGTGGCCCATGGAAGGGCACCTGCTGTGGGGACTGGTATTTCTCGGGCAGAAAGTGATGCAATAGTTATGCTTTACCAGGGAGATGGAGATCTTGCATCCATTGGTTTAAATGAAACAATACAAGCTGCAAATCGTGGAGAAAAACTGGCTGTGTTTTTTGTAAATAATACGGTTTATGGAATGACTGGAGGTCAGATGGCCCCCACCACTCTCGTAGGAGAGGTAACAGTAACCTGTCAACAGGGAAGAAATCCCCAATATGACGGATACCCCCTGCATATGTGTGAACTTCTAGATAATTTGCAAGCCCCGGTGTTTATTGAGCGAGTATCTGTTTCCGATTCCAAACACATCCGGAAGGCTAAGGTTGCAGTTAAAAAAGCTCTAGAAATTCAAAGAGATGGTAAAGGTTACGCTTTTGTTGAAATATTATCACCATGCCCTACTAATCTTCGTCAGGATGCTGCAGCTGCAGAAAAATTTATAAATGAAGAAATGGCAAAAGAGTTCCCGCTTAAAAGATTTAGAAATAGAATAAGCCAGGTCGAGCCTTTGCAACGTGCTGAGAGTGATTTTTCCAAAAAATCTCTGGATGATATCTTCAGTCTGGAAGATAAAAGTACGCCGGATCCTATAGATGACCCAGAATTTAATAAAAAACTTATTAAAATAGCTGGATTTGGTGGTCAGGGCGTATTAAGTATGGGACTTACTCTTGCCCAGGCAGCGTGTATTGAAAAACGCCATGTTTCATGGTATCCCACCTACGGCCCGGAACAAAGGGGCGGTACCTCTAGTTGTGTGGTAGTTATTTCTGGAGAAGAAATAGGATCCCCTGCCGTAAAAAGGAACGAAGTTTTAATTGCATTTAACCAACCTTCTCTGGATGAATTCGGACCAGATGTTCTGGAAGGTGGAACTATAGTGTATGATTCATCATCCCAAGATTATAAGGCTCCAGAAGGGGTTAAAAGTATTGGTATTCCTGCCATGAAAATTGCCAAAAGCATGGGAGTTAAAAGAGCAGCCAATACTGTTATGATGGGTGCTTTAATGTATTCAAAATATACTGAGCTTTCAAGAGAATCATTTGAAAAAGCCGTGGCCCTTACCTTTGCAGGTAAACCTCATCTGGTAGATATCAATCTTAAGATATTTGATGCCGGTGTTAAATGGGCTGAAGAAAATTTATAATTGAATGGTTATTTTTAAACTCCATTCATCATTTTATTTTTATTTAAGATTTCTTTAACCAAATTATTTCTTTATTTTAAAATAATCTTATTTTTATACTGAAATATCATTATACTATTATTTTTTACATAATATTAAAAAAATTAATAAATAAATGTCAGCAAAACAAATAATAAGTAAATTAATTAAATATTATGGCTAATTATGAATATTAATTCTTGATTATTCAATTGAACCAAGTGAAATAGAAGAATTATTATTAATGAAATAAATCCATATAATAACTCAAATCATAATTAATTAACATTAAATATTTCCTAAATTAATTTTATTTAATTAATTCACTAATTGTTATATTAAATCTTATAGAAATATTTCTTAATAACAAATAATGAAAATTATACTATTTTAATAAATTTAATCAAAAAGAGATATAACCTGATAAACTAATGAATAAAAGGATTAACTCTATCGAGGGATCTCATGAATTACCAAGGACCGGCTAAAAAACTATTAGAATCATTGAATATCTCCCTTGGAGATATATTAAATGTAAAAAAACCCGACATATCATATACTGGAATGCTTTTAGAACGTACTAAAGATGCAGATAATACTCATATTGTTCTAAAAATGGATAGTGGTTATAATGTAGGGGTTGAAATATCTGGAGCAGAGATTGAAGTTTTAGAAAAAGGAAATAAACCCAAAATTGAGATGGATCCACTGGATATAAAAAGAGATCCAGAAAAAATGGATATTTCTATCATATCTACTGGTGGAACAGTTGCTTCCATGGTGGATTATAAAACCGGTGCAGTGCATCCTGCATTTACTGCTGATGATTTGCTGAGAGCCAATCCCGAACTCTTAGAACAGGCCAATATTAGGGGAAAGGCCATATTCAACATTCTGAGTGAAAATATGAAACCAGAATACTGGATAAAAGCCGCTAATTCCATAGCAGATGAAATAAATGATGGTGCCGATGGGGTAGTAGTGGCCCATGGAACTGATACCATGCATTACACTGCAGCTGCTTTGAGTTTCATGATAGAAACCCCAGTTCCCATTGTAATAACCGGATCACAACGTAGTTCAGATCGTCCATCCTCTGATGCTTTTTTAAATCTTATAAATTCTGTGTCTGCTGCCAGATCCGATATTGCAGAAGTCATTGTATGTATGTATGCCACAAGCGACGACAAATCCAGTTATCTACACAGGGGGACCAAAGTAAGAAAAATGCACACCTCCCGACGAGAAACTTTCCGCAGTATAAATACTAACCCATTAGCCAGCATGGAAAATGGGGTAATGAAGATTTTAGATAAAGATAAAGAGTATAATCTTAGAAATTCCTCTGAATTAAAATTACATGATAATATAGAGCCAAATGTAGCTTTTGTTAAGATTTGTCCCGGAATAAACGCGGATATAATTGATTATCATCTTGATAAAGGAGTAAAAGGTATTCTACTGGAAGGAACTGGATTGGGGCATTGTCCAGATAATATGTTGCCTGCCATTGAAAGGGCTAATGAAAGTAATGTTCCAGTAGTGATGACATCACAGTGTCTCTACGGTAGAGTCAATATGAATATCTACAGTACCGGGAGAAAAATCTTAAATTCAGGAGTTATTCCTGGTGGAGATATGCTACCCGAAACTGCCTTTGTTAAATTAATGTGGGCTTTAGGTCAGGAAGATAATCTAGAAGAAGTAAGGAAAATAATGACCACCAACATTTCTGGAGAAATGGAAGAAAAATCTTCCATGGATTATTTTCTGGTTTAAAAATCTTAAATAAATTTAAAACTTTGTCTTTACATCAATACTTTAATTAAAATAAAAATTTCACAAACGGTGATTTAAATGGACTGGGAAAAACTCGGACTAAAAATGGGTCTGGAAATACATCAACAGCTCGATACTAAAAGCAAGCTTTTTTGTCCCTGCAGCTGCAACTTAATTGATAAAAATGCTGAATATGAAATATTAAGAAACTTAAGACCGACCCAAAGTGAATTGGGTAAAATAGACCGGGCAGCATTTGAAGAAGCCCGACGAAAACTAAAATTTAAGTACCATGCCTATTCCCATGAAACCTGCTTGGTAGAAGCTGATGAAGAACCACCATATCCTTTAAATGAAGAAGCTCTGGAGCTTTCGTCCATTATTGCCTCTCTTTTGAATATGAGAATTGTGGATGAATTTCACACCATGCGAAAACAGGTAATTGATGGGAGTAACACAGGAGGATTCCAAAGAACAGGCTTGGTGGCCACTGACGGATTTTTAGAAACACCATACGGAGAAGTGAAGATAGAAAATCTTTGTTTAGAAGAGGACGCTGCAAGAAGAATAGAAACCAGTGAAGATGGAGTGACCTTCCGACTGGACAGGTTGGGAATTCCTCTAGTGGAAATAACCACAGATCCCTCAATTCATCACCCAGATCAAGTCAAGGAAGTAGCCTACCAACTAGGCCAGGTTTTAAGAAGTACCCGTGTAAAACGGGGTCTAGGTACCATACGACAGGATTTAAATATATCCATAAGGGATGGTGCTAGGGTAGAAATAAAGGGTGTGCAAGACCTGGATTTAATGCCTGAAATGGTGAAAAGAGAGGTTCAGCGTCAGATAAAACTGGTTCAAATTAGAGATGAACTTCAAAAAAGGAAGGCGAATATCCCTGAAAAAATATACGATGTTAATGATGTTTTCCAAAACTCCAAATCCAAAATCATCACCAGCGCCTCATCAGTAATGGCCATTAAATTGGAAGGATTCGATGGTCTGGTGGGTGTGGAATTACAACCCGGACGCCGATTGGGAACTGAATTTTCTGGTTATGCTAAAAAATTAGGAGTATCTGGAATATTCCATACCGATGAACTTCCTGCCTATGGAATAACTGAAGAAGAAGTAGAAAAATTAAGGGGCTTTTTAGGTGCTGTTGAAAACGATGCAGTAATTATAGTAGCCCATGAACATGATATTGCATTGGCAGCACTAGAAGAAGTACAGCGAAGGGCTAAAATGGCTCTGGAAGGAGTGCCCGAAGAAACCAGGAAAGCATTAAGCGATGGTAATTCTGAATATATGAGGCCTTTGCCTACATCCAGCAGGATGTATCTAGAAACAGATATTCCATTAATGGCCATTAATCGGGATTATGTTAAAAAAATTCAAAACAACTTGCCTGAACTTCCTCAAGAGAAAAAAGAACGAATAATTAAGGAATACGGTTTAAGTGAAGATCTGTCCGGCCAATTGGTTAGACAAAATAAAGTGGAAGACTTTGAAGAAATATTAAATGAAGTAAATGTTGATAAAACCATGGTTGCTTCATTACTAGCTTATTCTCTTAAAGAATTAAAACGAGATGGACATGCCATTGAAAATCTTAATTTACAAACTATAAAAGAGATTCTCGAACTTCTAAAAAATGGTAAAATATCTAAAGATGCTCTTTTTGATATATTTGGGTATGTAGCCGATAACAAAGTCTCACCATCTGAAGCCGCGCAATTTCTGAACTTAATGATGCTCTCTGAAGATGATGTAACAGTGATTATAGAACAGATAGTATCTAATAATGAAAGCATGGTTAAAGAAAGAGGAATGGGCTCCATGGGGCCTTTAATGGGCATGGCTATGAAACAATTAAAAGGAAAAGCTGATGGAAAATTAGTGAATACTCTTTTGAGAGAGAATATACTTAAATTTGTATAATTTCTCTCTTTTTGATATAATATTTTTATTTTTTTACAATTATAATTACAGTTTCATAATAAAAAATGGTTATTGAAAGCAAGTATGAAAGAAAATAATTAATTCCTAGAGCATTTGAATAATTAATAATTGGAATCCAAAAAGCAAGAAGTATGTATAAGAAAATTATTTTTTAATCTTTAAATATTGATGTGAAAATTCCAATAGAACTTAAAACAGCGATAGCAACTAATGAAATTCTAAGGCTTATAATTAGTTCTGGATAATTAGAAGGCAAAATTTGCACATTTCCTAAAATAGCAGAAATAACTAACATTACTATGCCCATCCCAAATATCTGTCCCATGGATCTAATATCACTTAATGTAGCGCTTGCAACTCCAAAATATTTTTTATCCACCGCACTCATAACCACCTTGGTATTAGAAGAATAGAATAAACCTATACCTGCTCCAAAAATAATAAGAGAAAATCCCCCTATATATAGAGCATTTTCAAAATTAATTAATGTCATAAGTGCTACGCCAATGGTTGTTAACACCATCCCTACAGTTGAAACACTTCCCGGATCGATTTTATCGGATAATCTTCCTGCAAAAGGAGATACAATGACCATCGTAATTGATTGAATAGAAACTAT
>JAUXXK010000308.1 GCA_030681145.1 Methanobacteriaceae archaeon
TTTTTCGCCGTTTTCCAATAATTTTCTCTAAGGTCTGATTCATAAAAATAATTCTTCCATCAGTTTCCAAGAGCATTATGGGGTCAGGGGATGATTCAAAAAGTGTACGATATCTTTCTTCACTTTCTTTTAATTTACTATCCATCTGATGCTTGTAAAGGGCGATTTCTACTGCACTGTGCAATTCCCGATCTTCAAAGGGTTTAATTATATAACCAAATGGTCCTGTAAGTTTGGCCCTTCCTAATGTTTTTTCATCAGAATAAGCTGTTAAATATACCACGGGTATCTCATATTTTTCGCGAATTATCTGAGCGGCTTGAACACCGTCCATCTTACCTTTTAATACGATGTCCATTAAAATCAGGTCTGGTTGGAATTCTGCGGTTTTGGATATAGCTTCTTTACCGGAAGAGGCAATACCCAGTACTTTATAACCCATACCTTCAGCGCGATGTTTGATATCCATGGCAACAATACTTTCATCTTCTACAACCAGTAAACTTGTATCTGCCATTTATTTCACCATTTTCATTAAACCGTGTCTTTTTACCAACGATATTAATGTTGGAACTTTAATATTAAGAGTTTTAATTTAAGTAAGTTTATTAATCGTTTTTTATTAATATTATAATTTATATTTATTTGAACTTGTTAATAAATTTAATTAAAGATTTTTTTTTAAATTAACCTATAATAACTCTTAATTTTTAATATAAATGCTTCGATAGTTTATAATTAAAAAATATAATATATATCAATCATAATTTCTTATTCTAATCCATTTATTGATTGGAATTTTTTCTAAAGTAATTATAAATTTCATTAGCAACTTTTTTATTCATTCCTTTTACTTGGAGTAATTCATCAAGACTGGCCTTTTTAACCGATTCAACGTCTTTAAAATATCTTAAAAGATTTATTTTCCGTTTAGAACCTACACCCTTAATTTCATCTAATACAGAATGATCTAGCTCTTTGGAACGGAGAGTCCTGTGATATGTAACTGCAAATCGATGGGCTTCGTCTCTAATTCTCTGCAATAAAAACAAAGCTTGTGAATTACCGGGTAAAATTATGGGATCATCCATCTGGGGAATGAATATCTCTTCAAATTCTTTGGCCAATCCAATTGCCGGAATATTATTTAATTCAAGTGATTTTAAGACTTGTAAAGCCACATTTAGCTGACCTTTTCCACCATCAACTAGTATTAAATCAGGAAAATCTCCTTCATCCCTTTTCAATTTTTCGTATCTACGAGTTAAAAGTTCCCTCATCATCCCATAATCGTCAGGACCAGGAGTTATTAGGCGATATTTTCGATATTTGGATTTTTTAGACTGGCCATTTTCAAAACTGACCATGGAACCCACCGCGGATTTACCCGAGATATTAGATACATCAAACCCTTCAATATTTTTAGGCAATCTTGGAAGCTTTAGATACTTTTTCAAGTCTAGTAATGAATTTTTCACTTGTTTTTTCTGATTTTTGATTATATCTGCATTCTTTCCAGCCATTTTAACGAGTTTAAACTTTACCCCATCATAAGGTACCGTAAGTTTCACAGGCCCTTCCCTTATATCCGAAAGCCAGTCATTAATCAATTTTTCTTCTTTAAGAGAATACTGGATAATTATTTCACCGGGAATGTAGCGGGGGTTGGCATAGAATTGTTTGATAAATGCAGATAAAACATCTTCCTGTGCAGTGTTTTCCACCCCAGTCATCAAAAAATCATCTTTTCCTATAATTTTACCTTCACGAACTGAAAAAACAACCATACACGCCATTTTTTTATCATAGGATCCTGCAATAATGTCTTGATTCACATTTTCATTAAAAGCAACATTTTGTTTTTCCATAACCTCTTTTATGGAATTAATTTGATCCCTAATGACTGCGGCTTTTTCAAATTCCTGGCTGGAAGAGGCTACTACCATTTCTTCTTGCAGCATCTCCATTACTTTGGTATATCTGCCCTGGAAAAAAAGATCAATGTTATCAATTAGTTTTTGATATTCTTCCGGAGATATTCTATCTGCACAAGGGGCGTGACAAAGATCAATTTGACTATTAAGACATGGTCCATCCATTCTTTTACAATCACGTATTTTAAAAAGAGATTTTACAAACTTAACAGTTTTTTTAATGGCTGTTGCTTCTGTAAATGGTCCAAAATAGTGAGATCCATCACTGGATATATGTCTGGTAATCAATATTCTGGGAAATTTTTCCTGAGTGATTTTTAAGTAGGGATATCTTTTATCATCTTTTAGGCGGACATTATAAGTGGGCCTGAGTTTTTTTATTAAATTAGCCTCTAAGATAAGCGCTTCCTTTTCAGTGTCGGTTATGATGTATTCCAGACTTTTAAACTGACCCATCATCACCTTGGTTTTAAGAGTGTCATGGTATTCTTTAAAATAAGATTTTACTCTTTTTTTTAGAGAAATGGATTTTCCAACGTAAATAACATCATCATGAGTGTTTTTCATGATGTATACGCCGGGTTTATCCGGTAGATTTTCGGGGCCGTCCACCTGTGTTGACAATTAAATTACCTCTAAATTATTCAATATAACCTAATTTTTATTTTATTATCCTATTACTTCTCTAAATGGAGTGTGATGGTCATTGAAAACATATCTTTATTAATAAATAGTAATGAAATAAAATTGTTTATTAAAATATAAATTTTCTAATAATT
>JAUXXK010000425.1 GCA_030681145.1 Methanobacteriaceae archaeon
TAAGAAGAAAAGAAATTTGGGATTACCCTTTAAAAGCAATTAGAGAATCATTACTTAATTCAATCATTCACCGGGACTATTTCAAACACGGTATACAAAATCAAATTAAAATATATGAAGATAATATTTGGTTTTTTAATCCGGGAGGTCTCTTTGGAGGGATGACTCTGGAGGATCTTAAAAAGCCTCATCCTTCGGCCACAAGAAATCCACTAATTGCAGATGTATTTTTTAGGGCAGGTCTGGTAGAAGTATTTGGTTCTGGCATAGGACGAATATTGAATTCCTTAAAGGATAATGGCCTCCCTGAAGCGGAATTTAAGGAAGAATTTGGTGGTTTTTCCGTTTATTTAATGAGGGTGGCTTGTATGGAAGAAACTCTAAAAGGCCTAGGCCTAAATGAGAATCAAATTATAGTTATGAACTATTTAAAAGAACATGAATCTATTACCATGTCTGAATTTAAGAGGGTTTCCCCCGATGTTAATGAGCGGACCTTACGGCGTTATTTATCAGATTTAGTGGATAAAGATCTTATAAGGCCCATTGGGGATAAAAAAGGAAGGAAGTATGTTATATTTAATGATTGATATAACGGACATTTCGGACAGGTAACGGACATTTATCGGACAAAATGAATTTAATTGAAAAATTAAAATATTATACGGTAACCATTTCTCTCTCAATACTTGGAATACCAGTATCATTAGATGTAAACGTATCAATAGATTGAATCTGGTCTTGTTTATGTATATTCACACCTATAGAGACCTTAAGACATATGGATTTTTCATCAACATGAACCTTCATTTTTATCATATTTATATGATCCAAGTGGGGCTTAGAAATTTTAAGAAATCGGGATGCATTTAATATTTCCAGGACTTTTAAGGAAAATCAGAGATGGGAATTAGGCGATTTTCTGACGGATGCTCGGGGCAGTTAATTGGAATTTAGTTAAGAAATGATGATTTAGATAGGGTTTGCCTACGACAGGTTCATAAACCCGGTTTCTCTTCCATGGTGTGATGCTTTCAGGATGTCAACGTTTTTAATCAAATATGCATTATATTTTTTTTATAATAATGATTTAGATTATTTTTACTTTTCATACGCTCTATCCAAATCCTATTATACTTGAATGGTCGAATTATAATAGATATGGGGATATTAAATACATTATATCAAAATTGAGTCCAAATAACCTGCTTTGAGTCGATATTCAAAGTAATAGGAAATATTATTTTTAAAAATATTATT
>JAUXXK010000431.1 GCA_030681145.1 Methanobacteriaceae archaeon
TAAAAGAGGATAAGTAAATTCAAACGCATTCAAACAACAGGAAACAACTAAAAGAGGATAAGTAAATTCAAACGCATTCAAACAACTAGAAAAAAGTAAAAGAGGATAACTAGTTAATTAAATTTTAGTTGTTTGAGATTATTTAAGACAAATCAAATAAATTAGGTATTAAAGGGATCAAAATGGCCATAGAACTATTAGGATTATCAGGGATTAAAATTTTAGCTATTGCAATAGAATTAGGAAATATATTGCTTTTAAGTGGTCTTCTGTACTTATATATCAAAAGTTACAAGGAAATCAAGATTGGATTTACCACAGGCCTCATAATATTTGCTTCTCTACTTTTAATTAAAAGCGTATCTACCATAGTATTTCTATTTACAGATCCCGATATCCTTATAGGTAGGCCCGTCTATATCGGGGGTATTATAGAGCTAATAGCATTGGCCATTCTACTAAAAATTACCTGGGATTATTAATATTTTTGGGAAATGATTTCAAGTCCCAGATATGATATAAATTGAAATAATTGGCCTAATTAATAAAAAAATAAGAAAATTAAGGACTAAGAAATAAAAAATTCAATTTAGTAATGGCCAATTATCAAACAAATAAATAAATTATATATCTATAAAAATAGAATCTCCTTCAATAGAAACATCGTATCGCTTTAAATCCGTGGCTTGACCAGTTAAAAATTTCATTAGTGTGGATACATTTCTAAAGACTTTGCCTGTTGTAACATCATATTGGGTTCCATGTACTGGGCAAATAACTAGGTTTCCGCTTAATTTTCCATCAGGTAAATATCCACCACGGTGGGTGCAAATGGCATCTAAGGCATAGAAAGTACCTTGAACATTAGCTATTAAAATCTTTTTTTCATTAACTGTGAAACCATTCATGGTTCCTTCGGCCACATCCATTACTTCACATACTTTTTCCATTTTACCGCCCCTTTTTAGAAGTTTTTATTCAAGTGAGTATTTGTAGAAATACTTTAATTTTTATAAGTTTAGTTTATATTCAAAGTATTTGTAGGAATATTTTAATTTTTATAAGTTTAAATTATATTCAAGTGAGTATTTGTAGGATTATTTTTATTTTAAATATTTAATTAAAGCCCTCTAAAATTTATAATTTCAATTTAAGCCTATTTTTATTAATATTTCTAATTTAAACTATTTAAACCTAATAATTGACAATTTTATTTAAATTACTGTTGAGTTTGTAAGGGTTATTTTTTTTGTTTTAGTGGATCATGTGAGGTGTTGGTGGCATTGAAATTCTTTAATTGGTCCCATAACAGAAACCTTTAAATACTATTATGACACTATGTTAGTTAATGACACTGTGTCAGTTTATAACAATTTGTATAATATTGTATAATTTATGACAAGATGTCATGGGGAATTTTAATGACTATAACTGCAAGAAAAGAAAGAGAAAAAGAAATGAGGAAAAAGGATATACTAGGCGCTGCCGAAAAACTATTCTTTAAGAAAGGCTATGAAAATGTATCCATGGCGGATATAGCTAAAGAAACAGAATTAGCTAGAAGCACACTATATCTTTACTTTAAAAACAAGGAAGAAATATACTTGGCCATAGCTATACGGGGCTCCAAGATTTTGCAAAAAATGGTTACTAAAAAATATCCAAAAGCCAAAAACGGCCTGGAAAAAATAAGGGTCCTGATTCTAGCATTTTACCAATTTTATAAAGAATACCCTGGCTACTATTTATCCCGGTTTTATTACAATATCCCCTTTGATGAAGACTTTCCAGAAATGGAAGAACTAAACAAAATAAGGGTGGAAAGTTTTAAAACAGTAACCAATGCTTTTAATGAAGGAATAAAAGATGGAACCATACGTCCAGATATTGACCCTGTTAAAACCTCGTTGTATATAACCTCTTCCATGCAGAATATGATTAATTTAACCCCTACAATTGAAATGCATATGAAAGATAATGATTTAACTCATGAAGAGCTCATTGATTACACTGTTGAAATGATGATACATTCTATTCAGAATAATAACAATTCCAGCACATTGAAATGATGAATTCGATTAGAGTAAAAATAATTATATTGATAATAAAATATTGGTGATATTAAGATGATAGAAGAGAATATTTGGACCCATTTTGGAAACTGGTGGGCAGTATTAGTTTGGATAGCAATTTATGGAGTATTCTTATTGTTTGTACCTTTTTATAAAAAAAGTAGTGTAAAACCTACCGGTGCTTACTTAGCATTTGTAGTGGCCTTTGCCATAGAAATGTTTGGTATACCATTTAGTATGTTTGCTTTAGGTGGTATATTTGGTATATGGTTACCAGAAGGTATACTATGGGGCCATACTTTAGGCACATACATTGGTGATCTTGGAACATGGATTGGTGTTATAGTATCCTTAATAGGAGCAACACTGGTTCTCATTGGCTGGAAAAAAATCCACACAAATTACTGGATTAAAGAAACAGGAGAGGGAGAATTAGTTACTGACGGTGTTTATAAATACTTACGCCACCCCCAATATACTGGTTTCTTTCTCATAACCTTTGGGATAATGTTAGGATGGGCCACGATTCCTTTAATAGTGTTGTACGTATTATT
>JAUXXK010000434.1 GCA_030681145.1 Methanobacteriaceae archaeon
CAGTTCCAGCATCTACACCTGAGTCAGGATCTCCATTTTCAGGATCATAAATATAACCACACATTTCACAAATGTACTTATCCATTTTTTCATCTCCATTAAATAAATGCTTAAATAATTTTATATTATTCTATTAATTTATTAATTAATCGCTACAAACATTCTTTTTGGTGCTCCACAAGATGGACACTTCCAATTAGCAGGTAAATCTTCAAAAGAAGTTCCAGAAGGAGTGTTTGTTCGTTTTTCTCCAACTTCAGGATCGTATATGTATCCACATAATTTACATTTGTATCTTTTCAATTTTAACACCACTGTATTTTTTTCATTACTAATTTTTTAGTAAGTATAAAATCTTATTTAATGGGTATGAATCTAATTTTTCCAGATCCACATTTTGGACAAGACCAGTCCTCTGGAAGTTGCTCAAAAGTAGTTCCAGAAGGAGTGTTTGTTCGTTTTTCTCCAACTTCAGGATCATAAATATATTTACATAATCTACATTGATATCTCATTTTTCTACCTCATTCTAAATTATGTTTCATTTTAAGATCTTAAGGATATTAACAAATAATGTATATTGTACTTTAAAATGTTTAAAAATATCGGTTAAATAATGAATAAAAAAATAATATGTTAAATTAATTGAAAACATAACCATGTTAAAATGTTAAAATAAATTTTAAATTTGTTTATTTCCATAATATTTCATTCTAATTAAATTAAAAGTTATAACACCACATATGAATAATATTTTTAGATAAATTTTAACTGGGGCAAATACTGTAATTACCAGTAATAAAACACCGACTATACTATGGGTAAGCCAGTTTTTCCAGTCAGATAAGTATATTTTTAATCCATTTAATATGTTATTTAAAATAATACCACCTTTTAATAGTGTTAAGTGTTTTTAACTGAAATATACTAATTACAACAATATTCTTCGAAGTTCCTTAATGTGATTATTATGTTTTTTGATATAACAATTAGGAATATATTGCTAAAATCTTTTCTCTCAGATTATGTGAGTTAATATCATTATAAGAGAAAATATAAAAGAAATAATATTGTTAATAAATTAAATTCATTTAACCAGCAAAACTGGCATGTTTAAAGTTTTTAATGTATTTTCAGCCACACTACCCATAATAATCTTTTCCAAACCGGTTCTTCCGTGTGATGCAATTACCACCAGATCGGCCCCAGATTTTTCAGAAATTTTTTTCATATCATGTCGTGGATTACCAAAAATAAGGACCTCTTCTACTTTCACTCCCATTTTTTGACCCTTTTTTTGAACATTGGAAAGAATCTCTTTGCCATCCTCCTCCATTACCTCAAAAGGATAAATAAGCTTTTCATCAATAACATGAACCGCCACTACTGTTGCTTCTAATTTTTCCGCCAGAGATAATGCCATTTCCTCTGCTTTTTTGGCAAATTCAGAGCCATCAGTAGGTACCATTATTTTATTGAACATTATTGCACTCCCATAAAATATAAAAAACTAATAAATTACCTATTCAACCTTTTTCAAATTGTTTCCAACAACAAAATCGGTTCCACCCAGATGAAGAATAGGTTTTACCTTTTCAACATCAAGAAGGCCATTTTTCAAACAGTTTTCCTGAATCGATGCATGAACAACATAGGCTGTGATTAAGTTATGATCCCCTACTTCCATGATTTTTAAAACTTTACATTCTAAATGTGCCATTGACTCAACAATGCGTGGAGCTAAAACAATTTTAGAAGGTATAGAATTCAATCCTGCTTTAACAAGCTCATTTTCACCGTAGGGTAGTTTCTCACCAGTAATCCACATTTTTTGCAGGATGTCAGCAGGAGTCAAGTTTACCACAAATTCCTTAGTTTCTTCCACATTAAGATTGGTATCGTGGCTTGGGGCAGAAGCAAAAGCTAATATGGGGGGATTCATAGAAACTGGCATAACAAAGGAAAATGGAGCAGCATTTATCTCCCCCTTCTTATTAACAGTGGTTATAATTACAGTTGGTCGGGGAGCAAGTATTCTATGTGCATTTTCCGGGGGAAAGTCCTCAAAATTCATTTTTAACACCTTAATTGTACGAAATATTAATTATAATATTGGTTTTTCACCTTTATATAATTCTCATTACTTGTCATTATTCATTAAATATAGGGCTTTGCATCGCTTAATAAACTCAGAACATATTTCATCAGAATTACCGTCCATAATTATAGATCCTTCATCCATTAAAATGGCTCTAGAACTTAACTCTTCAACAAAATCCAGGTGATGGCTCACCATCAAAATGGTAGTTTGGAATTCTTTATTTATTCTTTTGAGTGAATTGGAAACAGATCTAAGGGTAATCGGATCCAGATCCCCAAATGGTTCATCAAGTATAAGAACATCTGGTTGGGATGCAAGAACTAATGCTAATGTCGCACGAACCTTCTGTCCACCAGAAAGTTCATAAGATTTTCTATCCAGAATATCGATAGAAAGATCTAAAGCCTCAAATATAGGTTTTGCATACTTTTTAACCTCATTATCAGGGAAACTTGGGAATAACTCATGTAGAATCTCTGATGAGAGGCCAATTTTTTCCAATCTAAATTTTGCCTCAGTTTCAGGAAGATCAGTAAGTTGATAAAGAACATCCAGAACTTTTTCACTAATACCTAATTCTTCTGCTCTTTTTTTGGCAAAATCAACCACATCATTACCTTTTATACCTAAACGAGATGCTATTTGATCCCTTATAGTGGCATAATGTGTAAGGGCAAATTCCTGATGCATGAACCCCATTTTACTTCTCACATTCATACGAGGAATTCCCGGCTGGTGCATATCCACCCATTCCCCATCTATTTTGAACTGTATATCTCCAGAGTCTGGAAGATCCAATCCCCCAATTATCCTTAGTAAAACCGTTTTTCCCGCCCCACTAGGACCAATCAAAGAAATTAATTCTCCTTTATTAATATTTATATTAATATCATTAATATCAAGAACCGCGCCACCTTTTATTAGGAAGAATCGTTTTTCGATATTGTTAACCTTAATAATCTCCTCAGAAGTTTTTGGTGAATCATAATTTATTTCAGGCTCTAAATCACTTAAAAACTCTTTTACTAT
>JAUXXK010000456.1 GCA_030681145.1 Methanobacteriaceae archaeon
ATGGCCCTTTTTGCAGCAGTATTTTCTCATATATTTTTAGATCTACTCAATGTTCATGGCTGCCCACTATTATATCCTATTAAAGAGATTAAATTTGTTGGGTTGCGTGAGAAACATCGTGTTAGAACCGGGACCAAACAAGAAAAAGCATTATTTTTATTTTTTGCAGTAATTTTTATGACGGTTATGTTGGGCAACTACCAAGTTTTTGCTATGATTGATAGCCAAACTGAATATGTGGCCACCTCTAATGATGTCATCAGTAATAACAGCACAAATGTCACAGGAAATATGAGAACAAACAATAATATAAATATCCAGGCCGATCAAATAGATGGAGAAAAAAATATTACAATAAAAAGTAGTGCAAATCAAACTAATATCATCATAAAAGATATATAAAGTTCGATTAGTTCGCTATGAATTTTAAAACAATAGATATGGCCAAACTGAAGCATATCCAGCTGTAAATTACAAATTCCGATTTCATTTTTTTCATTCCTTTTTAATTTTAAAAAAATAAATAATAAAAAAACTTTATTTTAGGGAGTTTTTTTGGTAGAATTTTATTGTTAGGAAATTTTATTCTAGATAATATCACCTCCTTATTACATATTAATATATAAGTAATAAAATATTTAAATATTACTATGCAAATATAAGTTAATACTGAGGTGATTAAATGGAAAATATTAATAGAATACAAAGTCCTGTAATCAAACATGAGAATGAATTGGCCGATGAATTATCAAAGGCCCATTATGAATCATGCCGATTACCTGGAAAATCAACCAAGACTCCTGATTTTATTGTGGGTAATGGAGAATCTGTCTTTTCTATTGCGGCTAAAATAACTACCCGGAATCGGATTAAATTCAGAGCAGAAGAAATAAAGGCATTGATAAGATTTTCATGGAAATTTCAGACAGAGCCCTGGGTTGCAGCAAAATTTATTGATCGAACACAGTGGTTATTTTTACGGCCCCACGCCCTGGAGATTAGTGAAGATAATAAAACAGTATCAATTCAATATGAAAAGGCCACAATGAAGGGTTTGAGCGTTAAAGAAGTTATTTCAAATGAGTTGCAAAAAAGAATAATATAATTTAGTTATTTTTAAAATTGTATTTGTATAAAATTAGGCATAAATCGATAAATTTAATTATTACAAAATGCAACTTTCTATTGTATTAATCTGAGTGTAAAATCTTAGATCCATACAACCATATGAAGAATTAAGGTTTCATTCCATCGTGAGTGAAACCTTATTAATTTAATTTTTAATTAAATAATATATTTTTTAGTCAAATCATATAATTATTAATTCTATTTTTAAATAAAAAATAAATATTATGAACTCCAATTTATAATTATATATTTATTCTAACCCAGCGGCTTCGTAATAAACGTTTAACGAACAAAAATAAATATTTTAGTAAGTTTAAATTTTATTCATTTTTTTGGTAGAATTTTTTTTGCTATTTTTGTCTCGAATTAACAAAATTAAAACTAGTGAAATAACAATAAGCAGTGCTCCAACTAAATAAGCGTCTTTAAAGCCCGCGACAATCTGGTCAGGAGTAACATTAGTTTTACTGAATTGGGCTCCAGAATATAGATACATACCTATTGCTGCAGTTGTTTGAAGTATAGCCACTCCAAATGCGTTTGCTGTCATTCTAGCTGTGCTGACAATTCCCGATGTAACTGCACGCATATTTTTAGGACTTTCTCCCATGATAAATTTCATGTTCGGCGGATTAAACACAGCTACAGAAGCCCCTAATATGAAAAGAGCTATGCCTATGTATAGAATGGAACTGGTGGCTGTAAGGGTTGAAAGTAGTAAGAGTGATATTATACCTACCAAAGCCCCCAAAGCAGTTATCTTATTTGGTGAAATCCGATCAGACAATCGCCCAGAAATAGGACCAAATATAAGCACCGCGATTGGAATTATGGCCAGAATAAGGCCTACTTGACTCACTTGAATATTTTTAACCATTTCCAGATAAAAAGGGAATAAAACAAGTATTCCTGCATTAGGCATGTTAAAAAAGAAGTTACTAATAGTAGCCAAACTTATATGGCGATTGCGCAGGAGATTTAAGTCAAGTATAGGGTTTTTAAACTTAGATTCTCTCCAAAAAAACAATACCCAACACAATACAGATGCGGAAATACTTCCAATAATAATCATAGATGTCCAACCCAATGCAAGACCTCTGTTGAGTGCAAAAATCATGGTTGTTTGTGCTATTAAAAGTAAAATCACACCAATAAAGTCGAAAGAACCTTTAAGATCTTTATTTTTAACTTCCTCCAAGACAGGCATACCCATGATAATCCCTATTAAGCCTATAGGAATATTAATAAAAAATATCCAGTTCCAGTTTAGATACTGAGTTATGAAACCCCCTATGACCGGGCCAAATGCAAACCCTAATGAAGCAAATGTGGCCACATATCCCATGTATAGCCCACGATTCTCAGTAGGCAAATAAGTGGTTACCATTGCCGCGGTTAAAGCACTGAACATAGCTGCTCCAGTAGCTTGAATAAATCTAAAGAGAATTAATTGATTGAAACTGGTTGAAACTCCACATAGAAAAGATCCTATGATAAAAACAAGAAAACCAACAAGAAATATTTTTTTATAACCTTTTCGCTCAGCAAGGCTTCCGAATGCAATTAAAAAACTGCTAAGAGCTAGAATGTATATTAAAACTACCCATGAAACCAGACTAATATCAATGCTAAAATATCTGGCAATTGTAGGAAGAGAAACATTAACTATAGAAATATCAAAGAATCCCATAAAAGATGCCAGAGAAATGATAATGATGGTTAATTTTTGGTTATTTCTTAAATTTTCAAGAATTTATATCCCTCCATGTTATTAGATTTTAATAATACTCTTTTTATTTTTATTTTATTTAGACATAACCAATTAAATAAAAATAATAGGAATAAATCACATATTATATCCAAGAAATCATGAAAAAATTCTAGAGATTAAAAATGAAAAAATTTGACGAACCTATGTGTGTGGATAATTCTAAAGATACTTTTTGCCAGGATGAAGATATAGATATCAAGGGAAAAATTTCAAAACTAGTATTTAATCAACCTTTTGCTGTTTTATCAACCCAAGGGCATGGACAACCATATGCTTCAATAATAAGTTTTGCTTGTAGTTCTGATTTGAAGAATATTGTTTTTTCTACTCCTTTTAACACACGCAAATATGGTCTTTTATCTGAATCTAATAAAGTAGCTCTTTTTATAGACAATCGTTCAAGTGTTCCTCCGGGTTTAAATAATGTCAGTGGTGTCACTATCACTGGAAAATCGAAAATACTTAATAATTCACCAGAATTTGAAAAATGTGTCGATTTATTGATTAATAAACACCCAAATCTTGATTTATTTGCAAAATCTCCTTCCAATGCGCTTATTTTAGTTGAGGTTTATAGATACTTTCTTGTGAGGAGATTTCAGGAGGTGTTTGAGTGGAATCCTCATCAAAAATGATATTCTCCTTTGAAAATTCAAATAATCCTCCTGATTTGAATTTAGTAGGTTCAAAAACAAGAAATCTATTTTTAGCTTCAAATAAAGGATTTAATATTCCTCGCAGTTTTTGTATAACCACTGAAGCCTATAAACAATTCATAGAGCATAATGATTTATTTTCTATAATAGATAGGGAAATTTATAAAAAGCCTTTTGAAGAAATGAGATGGGAAGAAATGTGGGACGCATCTTTGAGAATAAGATCAGCCTTTTTAAGATCTGAAATTCCTTTAGAAATTGAATTGGAAATATTGAAGCATATAAAAGAATTTGGAGAAGATTTAAAATTTTCAGTTAGATCATCTTCACCTGCTGAAGATTCAAAAAAAAATTCTTTTGCAGGTATTCATGAATCTTATACCAATGTTCTAGGAATAGATGAAATTTTAAAATCTATAAAATTGGTTTGGGCTTCGTTATGGAGTGATAGAGCCATTTTATATAGGGAAGAACTGAAATTAGATTCTTTAAAAAGCACCATAGCCGTTTTAATACAAATTATGGAAAAGAACCCTGTGTCTGGTTTGGCTTTTTCTAAAGATCCTAATGGTAATGAAAATAATCTAATTATTGAGGTTGTGGGAGGTTACCTCAGTAATCTGGTTGATAATATTAAAGTAGGGGAAAAATGGATTATCCAACGAGATAATCATTTTATTATCCAACACATTCAACCAGAGGAAACTAAAAAATTAAAACGCCCCCTATTGAAATCAAATGAACTAGAATACATCATTAACCAAACTAAAGATATAGAGGATGTTTTTGGATTTTCAGCGGATATTGAATGGACAGGGACAGGTGAAAAATTCACAGTTCTTCAAGTAAGACCCATTACTAGTATTATTGATTCCAATGAAGAAAGAAAATGGTATTTAACTTTAACTCCAAATTTTGATAGGCTTAAACAGCTTTCTAATAAAGTAGAAAAATATTTGATACCTCAACTTGAAATTGAAGGTAAAAGATTGGCATTGGAGAAACCTCAAGGAATGAAAAAAGATATTTTGGCGGTTAAAATCAAAGAAAGAGCAGATATATATTTTAAATGGAAAAAAATTTACTGGGATGAATTTATACCATTTGCCCATGGTATTCGAAATTTTGGAACATACTATAATGATTTGGTAAAACCAAAAAACCCTTATGAATTCATGGAACTTTTAAAAACTGACAACCTATTAGCATCAAAAAGAAATAAAGAATTAATATCGCTTTCTTTATTATTAAAAAGTGATTTGGAACTTAATTCAAAAATTGAATACATTATAAATAAAAAAATTAAAAATAAAGAGCTTTTAAATGCTTTGGGTGAGATTAATGAAGTCGAAAAATTTTCTAAGTTTGTCAATAAATTCAAATCTTTATTAAATGATCATATGGATTTAATGTATGAAAATCAATCTTTTAAAGACCATCCGGAACTAATTCTAATAAATATATGGGAATTATCAAAAAAAGAACCCCACATCAAGGAAAAACTTGATTTAGAAACTGTCGGAAAAGAAACTAGTAAAAATTCCCAAAATAAAATTTCAAAAAACATATATATGGATAAGCTCTATTCTGCTGCAGGAAAATCTAGACTTGAAGAAGCAATCGAAGTTTTACGCATAGGTAAATTGAGTTGGAAGCTTAGAGATGACGATAATATTCTTTTAGGAAAATTAGAAAACCAGCTTTTAATTTTCTTGAATCAAGGATGTGAAATATTAATAAGTGAAAATCGAATGGAATCTAAAGAAGATTTAATACTGGAAGATTGGAAAACGATCTATGATGGATTATTGGACAACAAAAAATCAATAATATCGATTAAAAAGAAAAGAAAAGAATTTAATACTAGATCTGAACCTGATTTTAAACCTAGGCAATTAATTGGACAACCTTCTTCACCAGGTATTGTATCAGGGCTGGCAAAAATTATCAATTCTTTTGAAGATTTTTATAAGTTTAAATCAGGTGAAATTTTAGTATGTGATGCTATTCAACCGCAGATGACTTTTTTAGTATCTTTAGCATCGGGTATAGTTGAAAGAAGAGGCGGAATGTTAGTTCATAGTTCCATTATAGCTAGGGAAATGGGAATTCCTTCTGTAAATGGCATCAGTAAGGCCACACAATTAATTAATGATGGTGATCTAGTTACTGTAAATGGATATTTGGGTTTGGTAGTTATTGGATCTCCTGAATTTGAACTGGAAAGACATTCTTAATTATCTAAGGAAATACAGCAAAATAGGAATTTACAACAAATAATTAAAATTTTTTATTGATTATTAAAGAAGTAAAATATTCTAATGTATGAAATAAGTTACTACTAGCAAATAGTAAAACAAGCTTATTCTAAAACATGCAAAAATCAATAAGACAAAAAATTCCAAACAATATTATAAAAAAAACAATATTAACAATCTGATAAAACTAACTCAATTATTCTCATAGAAAAATTAAAAAAGATATTAGTAAATAAATAATTTTTGAAATATAAATTCAAAATAATTATTCTACTATTTCAGCAAAAGCGAAATTTCTTCTAGTAGCATTAATTCTGATTTTAACTTCATCGCCAACTTTGGCACCTGAAACAAAAATCACAAATCCTTCAATACGGGTAATTCCGTCACCGTCTCTGCCCATATCTTCAATTTTAACATCGTACTCATCACCTTCATTAATAGGTGAGGAATTTCCTTTATTATCATTACCGTAATTATTTCCAAACAAATTTTTCACATCCAAATTTTGGTCAAAACAAATGACCATTTTAATATTAAGTATTAAGAGTATATATAGGTATTGTATCTGATTTTTGAAATAAAACTTCACAAATGATACAAAAAATATATTTTATTAAAAGATTTGTTTTTAGTATCCATTTTGAAAAATTGGTTAATAACTATTAAAAATCCATAAAATTAATAATAACACTCATATAGTGATTATAACAAATATAATAATTGGAATTTATACGAACAAAAATTTGTTGTTTTGAAAAAGGTGATTTGATGTCTGAATTATATGAAAAAATGGTTAAGGAAGCCATGATGGCGCAAAAAGCAGATGTAGAAACTGTTAAATCCAAAAGAGGAACCAATTTTAAAATTAGTGATACCAAAGCCTATTTTGATGTGGTTCAAAAAATGCAAGCAGTTGGTAATCAAAGCAAAGCAGTTATCGACCTACATAAAAACTCTGTTACCGCTCATTTTAACATTTTAAATAATTTAACGGACACTATAAGGCCAGAAGATGACCCTTTTGTAGAACACTATCAGACTCCAGTAATTTTGGAAATTTTAAGAGATGAAGATTCATCTTTTGCCGAAAGTATGGAGAAATTTGTGGATGCTATAGGCAAAGCAGAATCTCTCATTGGTCGAGAAGTAGTGCGTAGATATGGTGGATTCTACGGCCCTACTTGTGTTGTTGATTTTGCCTTGATCCCTGGAAGTACAAGTAATATCATTAACCAAGTGCTTAAAACAGTAGATATACCTTTGAATCACAAACAATCCATATTAGCCGCGAAATCATGGGGCATGAATACATCCTATGGGATAGGAGAAGTATTTAGCTCAGAAATTGAAAACGGGTCAACTGTAAGTCAAGCAGTGGAAAAAGAAATAGAAATGATTAAATATATCTATGAAGAACCAGTTGATGGGCAAGCTAAGCTTATGGATTCCCTGGGGCACAATTCTTTTGATGTCCGGGCCTATATGTCACAGTATCGTAAGGATATGGAACAAACCATTAAAAGTGCTGTGGATGACAAGGTACATTATGCTAATATACTCACAGTCCCAGCCTACTGTGTAGGGGACAT
>JAUXXK010000463.1 GCA_030681145.1 Methanobacteriaceae archaeon
TGAGCCAATCAACATTGTTCTAAAAGCTATTCGTATTAAAATTCCTATAAGGTTTGAAAAAGTTAAAATGGCTGTAAAAATCCCTGGTGAATTTGCAGGAGGCGCTTACAGTGCTATTTCTAAATTTGGAAAAATCTATAAGGAAGAATGGCAACAGGATGGATCATGGATAGCTGTGGTTGAAATCCCCGGAGGCCTGCAGGATAGCTTTCATCAGAAAATGAATGAAATTACCGGCGGGAATGTGGATTCTACTGTTATCAAATAAACTATATCTTTCTCGATGGGCCTTCGTATAAGAAAGGAGGCATAATGTGATATTAGTAAAAGACAAGGACCTAGTAGTTCCTGGTGAAATACTGGCTGAAGAAGAGTCTCACGCCGGCAGGGGAACTTTCAAGGAAGAAAATAAAATATGCTCTTCTGTTGTAGGTTTAGTTTCAATAAGAAATAATAAAATCAGCGTAATCCCCCTACAAAGTAAATACATCCCAAAACGTGGAGATGTTGTTATTGGGGAAATTAATGATATTAGGTTTTCTATGTGGGGATTGGACATAAATTCGCCTTATTCTGGCCTTTTACCAGCATCAGAAGTGTTTGGAAAAGAAAAAAGAGAACTTGAAAGAGTTTTTGATGTAGGGGATGTCCTTTTCTTGAGAGTTATTGATGTTGATGAAGTCAAAAAAGTCAAACTTGGATTAAAAGGCCGTGGATTGGGCAAATTCAAGGGAGGAATTTTGGTTTATATCACTCCTACCAAAGTACCGCGTCTGATTGGTAAAAAAGGGTCTATGATCAACATGATCAAAGACAAAACTCGATGTGATATCGTGGTTGGCCAAAATGGTGTGGTATGGGTCAAAGGAAAACCAGACATGGAAAGAATCGCCGAAAAACTCATTAAAATGATTGAAGAACAGGCGCACACCTCTGGTTTAACTGATAGAGTAAGGGATTTACTTGCTGAACTCACTGGTGAAGAGATAGTTTCTCATTCTAATGATAAAGAAACTGAATCCGAAACTATCCCCTCTGATGATTCCAAAGACCAGGAAACTGAATCCGATGTGGAAGAAGATTCACAAAATGATGAAAAGGATCAATTAGAAACTGATGAAGATCAGGATACTCAGCAATCTGAAAATGATGATGATGCTGAGGAGGTTGTTGCTGATGAAAAAACTGATGCAACTGAAGATGCCGATAAACCAGACAAGGAATCGGACTCTAAAGAGGAAAAAAAATTCTCCCCTCATAAAATAATTGGATCTAAATTTAATTTTAATCTTAAGAGGTGATTATTATCCTCACAGAAGGTACTAATTTAGGAACAAAGTCCAGGGATGATGGAAGAGCTTTTGATGAGCTCCGCCCCTTGACTATAGAAGCAGGCGTATTAGAAAGAGCTGATGGATCCGCATATTTAGAATTTGGCGGAAATAAAGTACTTGTAGCAGTTTATGGTCCAAAAGAATCATTTATAAGGCGGTTTCAACGTCCAGATAGGGCTTACATCCGCTGCAGATATAATATGGCACCATTTTCAGTAGATGATAGAAAAAGACCAGGACCAGACCGAAGATCAGTAGAAATATCTAAAATAACTGCAGAAGCACTTCAACCAGCCATACTTTTGGAAAAATACCCTAGATCGGTTATTGAAATTTTTATTGAAGTTTTAGAAGCTGAGGGTGGAACCCGATGTGCTGGAATAACAGCTGCATCAGTAGCACTGGCCGATGCAGGAATCCCTATGAGAGATATGGTGGTGGCTTGTGCATCTGGTAAGGTAAATGATGAAGTTGTTTTAGATCTGTCTGAAGTGGAAGATAAAGATGGACAGGCTGATGTTCCGGTGGCCATAATGCCACGTAGTGGAAAAATTACTCTCCTGCAAAGTGATGGTAGCTTAACACCAGAAGAATTTGAAAAAGCAGTTGATCTTGCGGTAGAAGGATGTCAATCCATTAGCAAAGTTCAGAAAGAAGCCTTGAAAAATAGGTATGGTGAGTAAAATGAATATTGTTCCTGAAATAACTCGCAAAAGTATAACTGATCTTATAAACAACCAGGAAAGGGCTGATGGTCGTTCTTTGAATGATTACCGTGAAATTTCTCTGGAAACTGATGTGATTTCTAAGGCAGAAGGTTCTGCCCGTGTAAAAATTGGAAATACCCAAATTGTTGTGGGTACTAAATCTCAATTAGGCGATCCATTCCCCGATACTCCTAAAGTGGGTGTTATAATCACTAATTCAGAATTGTTGCCTATGGCTGCACCTGAATTTGAATCAGGCCCTCCAGATGAACATTCTGTGGAACTGTCTCGAGTGGTTGACCGATGTATCAGAGAAAGTCGGATGGTTGATCTTGAAAAACTCTGTATTATTGAAGGTAAAAAGGTTAGAATGGTATTCATTGATTTACATATCCTTGATTATGATGGTAACCTTTTTGATGCTGCAGTTTTAGGTGCTGTTGCAGCTTTATTAACCACTAAAATACCAAAAATAACGTTGGAAGGTAGCGAAATAGTCATTGATGCTGAAAACAAGGAATCATTACCTATTCGGGATAAAGCATTGATGTGTACTTTTGCAAAAATTGGAGACAATATGATTTTGGATCCATCAATTGATGAAGAAGAAATTCTCTCAGCCAGGTTATCTATTGGTATGACTGAGTCTGGAAAAATTTGTGCCATGCAAAAGGGTGGTGCAACACCATTAACTAAAGAAGAAATTATGAGTGCGGTTAAATTAACCGAAGAAAAAACTAAAGTGTTGATGGAATATTTACCATAAAACAACACTTTACCCACTACATTTAAATATTTCTTTATTTATATTTTAAATTACTAAATTATTTGTCGTTTATTTGACCAATATTTTATTAAGATTATAAGAGTATCTTTTTTAAATTTTATCATAATGAAATTTTTAATAAAGATTTACTTTATAACTTCTTAACTGCAATTAATATCAGTAATTGTCAGTTTTTCAGTATTTATCACTAATACAGTGATATTTTCCCATTAGGGGAATAATTCCGGATAGCTAAAACTTATCATGGAAAATTTATATTTATCGGAGTGATTCAAATGGCAAGAACCAAAAAAGTTGGTATTACAGGAAGATTTGGTGCTAGATACGGTAGGAAAGCCAAAAATTCTGTCAAAAAAATCGAAGAAAACATGAAAAAGAAGCATGTATGCCCTACATGTGATCGACCTGCTGTTAAAAGAGTTAGCAGGGGTATATGGAATTGCAGAAAATGCGGAGCTGTTTTCACCGGCGGAGCATATATGCCTGTCACCCCTATGGGTAAAACTGCTTCTAGAAATATAAAAAGGATTATTGGAGGTTCATGATTTGTATAAGTGTGCTGAATGTGGAGCTATAATCGACCCTAAAGGTTATATGGAAAATAAATGTCCTAGATGCAGATACAGAATTCTTTTTAAAGAAGTTCCTACTGTAAAAAGGACCCTTAAAGGAAGATAGGATTTTATTTCATTTTAAATATTTCCTATTCTCCTCTATTAATTCTGAAATTTTTACTGAGTAATTTTAATGCTTATTACAACTTCCCGCAAACCTTCTAAAAGAACCAGATCTTTTTGCAAATACTTAAATCGTATTTTTGATTCAGAATATGTGAATCGTGGCAAAATGAGCATGAGGGATGTCATTTTGAAGCTAGTTGCCTCTAATTATTCTTATGCAGTTCTTGTTTATGAATATAATGGCAACCCTAGTAAAATTACCATTTTTAATAAAGAAGGCAATGAATTATTATCCATGACTATTAATATAGCGCTGCCTGAAGAAAGAATAAATATTAAAAAAGATGAACTTTCCTTTAAATGTGATATAGATGAGATGGCTGTTCTAGAGGATGTTCTAATATCTGAAAACAATCTGGATGAAGAATCTAATCTTATTTGGATTAAAGAGTCTCCTAATGATTATAAAGCTGTTTTAGAGGTTTTTGACAATAAAAGTTTTTGTACTGGATTTAAAATATTTGTTAAAACATTTAAACTCAAAGAAGAATCGGATTAGACATTTAAATGCTTTGAATTCAATTATATTCATTTAATATCCGGAGATAATTAATTGATTGAAAATACTCCTTTAAAGTCTGTGGAAAGTGAAATTGAAATTATTATGGATTCACAACTCCAGGCTCAAATCGTATTTGATTCAGTTAACCCGGAAATTATCAGTTCGCCTTCACAACGTTCTTCTATGGAGATGGCGATTGATGGAAAAGCAATTTTCATTAAAATTAAGTCAAAAGACTCTGCTTCATTTAGAGCATCTTTAAATTCTTCTATTAAATTGATATTACTTTCCATAGAAGTATTTGACCTTAAAAAAGACATTTAAAATAATTTAAATATTATATATTTTAAATATAATACTGATTAATATAATCTAAATAGTTAAAAGGATTATTATATCCAATAATTATTATTATGAGGTGAATAAAATGGAAATCCCACAAAATATTCAACATCAATTATCCCAGTTCCAGCAACTTCAGCAACAGGCTCAGGCCATTACCATGCAGAAGCAAACGGTTGAATTACAGATTCAAGAAACTCAAAAAGCTTTGGATGAACTTAAAAAAGCTGCTGATGATGCGGATGTCTATAAATCTGCAGGAAACATTTTAGTTAAAGTTGATAAAGTAGAACTCAACACTGAATTGGCAGACAAAGTTGAAACGCTACAACTTCGAGAAAAAACAATTAAAAGACAGGAAGAACGGGTCATGACCAAACTTCAGGAAATGCAGTCTTCTTTACAAGAAGCTATGAGTGGTGCGGGAATTACCCCTGGGATGGGAAATTAATTGAATAAGCTCAAAAATTTGAGTCAGGAAGATTTAAATCAAATTTCTGATTTTATTTCTTCTACTGCTCAAAATTATATTTTACAGCAGGTTTCTGGAAAAGAAATCACTGATCTTGATATCCAAGTTGAACTTTCTTATAAAGAGGAACTAGAGGTTGATGTCACAGTAGATCTCTTAATGGATGATTTATCTATTGATAGGCCAGAAATTGCCACAGAAGCCATTGACTATGCTCTAGATCAACTTGAAATATTACTGGATGAAAATTATAGAACTTGATTTTGTAATTTAATATTTTAAAATATCATATTTTCTATTTTTCTACATTTTTTTAATATTTATAATATTTATTTCTATTTTTAGACTATTTTATTAATTATCATTTTTTATTACTGTTTTCTCTATTTTTAGACTATTTTTATTAATAATAATTAAATAGAAATTGTTAAATATAATCCAATACAATTATATTTTGTACTAATAAATTTGGTGTATGTATTATTTATTTTTTATCGCCATTTTTATTTACCTCCTAACCTCAGTACTCAAATCCAGTAGTTCAACCTATTGGATTATTTTTTTATTTAGTATTACTTTTTTATAAAAAATGATTACATTTATATATGGTGATGTTTATAGAATTACTTGGGTTGCACCTCAACCCTAACCCCCTATATATACAGAAGTAAAATTACCTTTAGAATTATCCAGTAACCCCATAGTTTTTTTTTAAAATCTAAAGTTTTTACTTCTGTATTTTAATATTATAATCCTGTTTTAAATTACATTTTTTTTTAAATGAGTATGCATTTTTTATTATCATATCTCATAATTATTAATAAAAATACTGGAATTTTACGAAAAATCATTTAATTTTAGCAATTTTTATTACATTTCTACAAGTATTCTTAATTTTCGTAATAAGATAAATGTTATATATGTTATTACTACTTTTATTTATTAACACCTATGATGGTGTTATTACTTTAAAAATAAAAGGAGGTGAAAAGATGAGAAAACAAGTAATTTTTTTAGTTACGGCATTTGTTTTTATCATTATTATGTGCGGATCAGTATCTGCAGCAGAAAATACCACTGGGGGTGGAAATGATGATGATTCAAATGTTATAATTTCTGGCCAAGTATTAGATTGTGTCACTAACCAGCCCTTTGCCAATGCATCAGTAACAGCAACAGGCAATGGGGAAGAAATGGCTCAAACCTTCAGTGATCAACAGGGTAACTATGAACTGAAATTTTTTAGTAATCTAACTCAGTTTAATGTAACTGCCACTTATGATGGACATAAACCATCCTCACAAATTGTCAACACATCAGAATATTTAGTTAATAACACAACTATTGCATATGGAAATACTAATTTAAGTTTAGGGAAACCTAAAGCAATATTTCTATTTACCAGTACTTCAGCAATATCCAATGCCTTAATGAATGCTCTTGAAGCGAATCCTCACTTTACCAGCGAGGTATATCTATTAAAGGACATGCCTGCTAATTTAAATCTTACTAACTACGACCTGGTGTTTTTTGATTATTTATGGACATCAAGTGCAAACTTAGCAAGAGTTACTCCTTTAATTGAGGAAGCAAAGAATGCAAACATTCCAGTTATTGTCACAGTTACTTACTACATGACCAACCCCACCAATATCAATTTAACACAACACCCTTGGATTCGTCAGTACTGGACCAGTATTTCTCCTGAAAATGCAGTAAATCTTTTAAAATATATGGCTGTAAATTTCCTAGGGGCAACTGATACTTATAAAGCTCCAGCTACTTTAACAAAAGTGGGAATTTATCATCCGGATACCACTCAAATATTTTCTAATTTAGATAGCTATTTATCCTGGTATACTCGATACGATCCCACTAAACCAACAGTGGCTTTAATGTTTGGGGAAGCCGTTTATAATAAAGCTAATACTTTAGCAGTAAATGCTATAATTCAAGGTCTCGAATCTAGAGGATATAATGTTATACCATATTTCCTTGATCATGAGACATATGCATTAGGCAAAGTTGATATCAATACTTTTCTAGTAGCCAATGGAACATTTCTACCGGATCTGGTCATACATTACCGTGCTGCTGGATGGGACAT
>JAUXXK010000008.1 GCA_030681145.1 Methanobacteriaceae archaeon
TAAATTTTTAGGATAGGTATATGTCACTTTAGGCGCTGTTTTATCAATCACATACTTCTCTGTATAAACCGGCGAAACATTACCACCCAGATCCACAGCAATGAACTTCAAAGTAGTAGTAGACGAGATAGTCAAATAACCCGTATATTTAGTACTGGCATTGGTAGGAGTGGACCCGTTTCTTGTGTAATAAATGGTCCCTGGTTTATTCATAGTCAGGTAAACATTTTTATTCACATTGAATAGGCCACCTTTAATATTGGCCTTGGCGGTTGGTTTTAAATCCACGGTTAGTGTTCCGATTCCGGTTGTACCGTTATAGTTGCCATCTTCAGTGAAAATGGATCCTATGGCGTAAGTGTTAGATGTTTGTGTTATGGTGTATGAGAGAGTGGCTACACCGTTGGTTCCTGTTGTTGCACTACCTATATTTGCTCCGTTTACTGTGAATTGGATAGTTTTTCCAGCTAGTGGTGTTCCATCTTGGTTGGTTAACGTGGCTTGTAAATTCACGTTCTGACCATTCGTTCCCGTAACATTTGCGACTGCAAGACTGGTTGCATTTTTGTACACAGTCATTATTCCAGTATTGTAGGTGTTGTTGTAATTACTATCACCAGCGAATGTTGCGTTTATGGAGTATGTGTCAGGTGTTAAAGTTATCAAATAGCTAAACGTTGCTATTCCATCATCATCAGTTAATGCACTGCCCACGGATGTTCCATTGACCGTGAAATCAATAGTTTTCCCAGCTAGTGGTGTCCCGTCTTGGTTGGTTAATGTGGCCTGTAATTGGACACTCTGACCGTTAACTCCTGTAACATTAGTTACTACTGTGCTGGTACTGTTTTTGTACACGGTGAGTGTACTTGTAGCATCTGTAGCAGTATAACCTCCATCACCGTTGAATGTTGCGTTTATGGTGTATGTTCCTGGTATTAGAGTTATTATGTAGTTAAGCGTTGCTATTCCATTATCATCAGTTAATGCACTGCCCACGGATGTTCCATTGACCGTGAAATCAATAGTTTTCCCAGCTAGTGGTGTTCCATCTTGGTTGGTTAAAGTGGCTTCAAGGTTTACTGTCTGTCCATTTAATCCAGAAACATCTGTCACAGCTAACATGGTTGATGGCTTCTCACCCAGTGGTGCGAATGTGCTGAATGAACTGATTTCATTAGCGTACACATACCTTTCCGTAGTGTTCACTCCATTAGGTTGCGGAAGCTCAGACCAGCTAGTATTGAAATGGAAGTTCTTGAGACTCGTTTCATTTAGATTTACAACATCACTATCATTGTAGTGAACCTTAATGTTGACATTAGTACTACCTAAACCCTGCATATCAACGTACTTGCCGATATTAAATAATCCAGATGGATCTACTGGAGGGCTTTCCACTCCGTTCATGATGATACCGTTGATGTAGTCAAAGGATACGGTGGTGGGATGAGCGACTCCCAGGGTCAGTCTGGTAAATGTGTTGTTGGTATCGCCCGTAGCGTACAAGTCATCACCAGTGTTATTAATAAGCTGATTATCCTGGAAATTACCTCCACTAATACCCTGTAAACGTAGTCCGTTGCCGTTGTGTGAGATTGTGTTGTTGTTTAGTGTTACTGTGGGATTGTTGTTTCCTTGAATGTATGCTCCCCAATTTCCGTTGTTTTGTAGGATGTTATTGGATATATTAACGGTTCCCCTCACGTTCTCAAGATAAAAACCACTGCCACCATTATTGTTACTAGTGGTATTGGTTATTGTTAGGTTTTGACTACCTACACTATGCATTAAAACAGCTATCCCATAGCTATCTGCTTGAGTAACAGTTACATTATCTATCACAACATTAGTTAGTGCATAGGAGACTCCATATAGGTAAATACCATACAATCCAGGGTTGATGATTTGCGTATTAGTAATAGTAATATTATCAAGATATTTCAAATATCCATTCTCTATTGCATTACTCTTACAATCAATTATAGATACATCATTAATAATCAAATTACTAACAGTACCATGATCTTCAGGAAGATAAATAGCCTGTTGAGAACTATTAACAATATTCACACTATTAATAATAGTATTAACAGCAGATCCACCGATGTATATAGCCTTGGCAGAGTTATTGATGATATTCAGATTTCTAAGTAAGAGATTATCACAATTATTAGAGTATATAGCATAATTGTATGCTCTTACAGTATCATTGAATGTAAGACTTTCTATAGTGGTATTACCCGCACTATGAAGCTCAATATTGGTCCCACCATTACCATGTATGTTGTTATTGGTGTTGTTTAGTGTTAAGCCATTTATTTCTCGGATGTATATCCCATTAGTATTGTTGGTAATCGTGTTGTTCAATAGAGTGATTATGGGATTATTAGCCCCATCCATCCACAAACCAAAGTTATTATTGTTTTGTAGGATGTTATTGGATATATTAACGGTTCCCCTCACGTTCTCAAGATAAAAACCACTGCCACCATTATTGTTACTAGTGGTATTGGTTATTGTTAGGTTTTGACTACCTACACTATGCATTAAAACAGCTAT
>JAUXXK010000011.1 GCA_030681145.1 Methanobacteriaceae archaeon
ATGTATTGGGGTCTAAAAAGAGAGATAATGGTTGAAAACCAGAAGGATATCGACCTAAGAAAACTTAAAAATGTTTTATCTCTTAGTGGTGACTGTACATATGAAGATGAAAATGCTGCCGCTGTTGCATTTTTAGATAAAGCAAAACCCGCACCATAGACTGATTTTTTGATTCTATAAAAATTACATATTTTTTTTTTAAAGGGAGTTTGATATTTATGGCATTACCAGAATGGAAACAAATAATTTTTAGTAAAAAAGGAGCATTAAATGCATTATATAATGCAGTTAAAACAGAATTAGCAAATATAACAGCAGGAATACCTGAAAATGGGAGTGTCACCGCTGCCAAACTAGCTGCTGATGCAGTCGAAGAAGCAAAGATTAAAAACGGTGCAGTCGTAGAGGGTAAACTAGGAACTGGTGCGGTAACTGCTGGTAAACTAGGGGCTGGTGCAGTTACAACTATAAAAATAAATGATGAAGCTGTAACCCCAGCTAAACTGTTTGATAATTATATTGATTCTGCAGGAGTAACTAATGTAGCACTTACAACTGCAATTGGAGATCCAGCCACACTTGTAAATGGGACAATTTATGTAATTAAGGATACTACCGATTCAAATAAAATTAAACCAGTTTATGTTGCAGATAGTGCATTCCTCATAGGAACTGCTTTAACAGCAGCAGCATGATGAATAAAAACTCTTTTTTTTTCAATATACTAAAAGAATCTGGGAATGGGTATTAAAATGAATCTTACAAATATCATATCTAACCAGATAAACCGGAACGGCAACCCTGTAAAAATCACCAATAAAAAATATACTGGTGAAAAAACAGGCACAGGACATAAAAAATATACAACAACAATAAAAACAGTTACCGCAGTTATCAAAATCAATTCAGAAGACGATAAAATAATTAACAACAAATTTATCATGAAGAAAGGTGACGCAACAGGATTATTCAAAAAAGAAGACCATGAATACCTTAACCAGAATAATCTAGTTGAATACACATCACAATCAGGTTTCACATATAAATTCAGCATGCAGAAACCTATTGAAACCGATAGCCATATCGAAGTCCACCTAATCGGCCGTGATTAAATATGGGATCATTAAGATTAAACATAGATGCAAGAGGATTAACCAGCGACTTTCAGGTAAAAAGAGTACAAGCACAAAACAAAGGAACCAGCTTGATACGGGATGTCCTGAATGTTCTTGGAGACTATTCACAAACAAACGCACCATACTTATCCGGAGAACTACGTGACGGGATACAAATAATGGCCAGTTTCATGAATGGAGAATTAACATCAACAGCACTACATAGCATATTTGTTATCATGGGAACCAAACCACACCCTATCGATCCCATACCTCCTAACCAGTTTTTATGGTGGCCTGGTGCATGGCACCCTGTCAGACATGTGGATCATCCTGGAACAGCTCCTAATGATTTCTTACAAGATTCAATTGATGGTTCTGAATCAAATATAGATGATTTATGTAATGAATTTGGTGACTGGGTGGTAGAATGAAAGATATACTTGAACCAATTTTCATCGAATTACTTGAAAAAATCGAATGGAAAGATGGTGATCTATTTGATATTGTTGTATCAGAACACACCGACAAAGAAGACTCCATACTAGGCGAAACTGATGAAATCCAATCCGGTTGCGTGGTAGGTGTTAAAGACAATACTAATTTTAAATACACCCCACGTAGGAATACTCCGACTGAATTCATAACAAAAGTAGAGATTACACTAGGATTCATGGGAAATATTATTGATATTAAAGAAAATCATGATCTCGGCCCGCGCGGGTTTGTCCATGAAATATTCAAGGACAGAACGTTAAATTATCAGGTGATTGATTGCAGGGTGGATGATATTAAATCATCAGAGTTTCAGGAAACCATGGATTTGTATCTATATACTACGACTATTTATTTGAGTGTGAAATGTCATTGGGTTGCTCCTGTTTTGGAGGTTCCTATGGATCCTGAACCAGAACCATAGATTTAATAATATTTTTTTTTAAGGAGGCCATATTATTGCCAGACATGACTAAAACAGAACTAAAAAAAGTAGTTGAACATTACATAAAAAATAAAGACCCCATATCGGCAAAAAACTATATACTGAGTTTTGGGCCGGGAATAAAAGGTTTTGATGTTGAAAAAGAATTAAAAAAAATTATTAGTATAAAATGAGGGGGATAAAAAAAATGGCATACACAAATATAGATCTACAAGAAGCATTAGCATCAGACAGTATAGGTTTCTTCATAGGCGTACCACGAACCCGTGTAGAAATGACGGGACTCATAAATGGTACAAATAAAGATTTCACAATCCCAATCACGAAAGGACCTATCTATCCTAAAAACGGATTATCCATAACGCCTCAAGTCGCGGATGTAGTAGTTGAAACCAAGAAAGGAGAAACTTATACAGTTGTGACTGTGGCAAGCATATCAGAAGTAACAGATGTGGGCACAAATAAAGCATATTATGGTAAAGTAAGTTTAGAGGCCGCACCAACAGCTGAAGGGGCGGACAAGGTTTACATTTCATATGCAGAAGAGTTTGAACCTTTTATAGCACAAGGAGTAGAACCCAGCGTAGATCAAGAAGTTAAAGATATCAGCCGGATTTATAGTAACAATAAACTATATGGGTACGGTCCTATCAGTATCAGCCTTAAATCAGATCAGATCATGGGTGAAGATTCTCTGAAATTAATCAAAGAAGTTCTTTATGAACCTTACACTGGAACTGGTACTCCTCAAACAGGTTATAGTGCTACTGTTTTAAGAAAAACCCCACAACCACTCTATGCTTATATGCCTGTCAGGTTTGCAAATACTATTCTTGGCCGAATCTATTTTGATCAGGTCAAAGCTAAACCAGATCTACCATCTGCAAAAGCTGGTGATTCTCCAACTTTCACATTGGATATGACTGTACAGGGAGAATGTACTTTGATTACTCCAACGGAAACCTAAAAATATATTTTTTTTCTTTTTTATTATTTTGGAGGAATATTATTCATGAAAACATTCAGTTTTTACCCAAACACCCCTTACACTTTACCGGACGGGAAAATCATAGAAATAGAACCTTACAGGGTTGAAGAATTAGCAGAATATGTATTACCACTTGATAAAGCAAAATCAAGCCTAATGGAATTACAACTAAAAGCATCAAAAATATTACCAGAAGAGCTTTTATCAGATGACAATAATGGAATGACTGATAAAGATTTATCAGACGATCAAATAAGCAATATTAAAGACTTATTAGATGAAATTGAAGAAACACGAACAAACACTGTGTTATTATCTAATAGATTAGCACAATTAGGACTTAAAAGAGCATTATATCCTGATGCATCCGATAAGATAGGGGAAGAACTTGATGAATACCCAGATATAGGTATCATGACAAAAAATGCACAGGAAATAAGAGATATCATGATAGGGTTGGCTAATAATAATATGCCTGTGGTTGATGATACAAAAAAAGTGGGGAAACAAAAAACGAGAAAGAAATCCTCGAAAACATCCACAACGGAATAATCAAGATATCTCATCAATTCCATATAGACGAAACTCGAGTATTCAGATGGAGAATGGATAAATACTGGAAATACCTAGTCTGGCTATCACCAGAATTAGAAAACAGTAAATCCACGAAGGATATACAGGCCGAAATCGAACGATTAAAAAGAGATAACCAAATGATGATACAAGAAGCATCAAAACAAGACAAAAAAATTATAAAAACATGATTAATAATCTTAGTCTAAAGTTGTTTGATTATCATCATTTAACTCATTTTTTTCTCCAGGTTTACTCATAGCATAAATTAGGATTATATAAACTAAAAGCAGGAAAATAGTACTTTCAATATTAGGATAATAACTGATTTCACCTGTAGATAACATATTTGCCATAACTTCCCGGGTCACTTCATTACTAGAATTTAAATTTTGAATAATATTGATATTTAACACGATTCTGTCAATGATAATGTTTATCGCAACCCATACAATTGAATATTTTAAAGCTTTATTTCTTGAAATTTTATGCCCGAAATATAATGGGAATCCTAATAAAATTGCAACTAAAAGGATAAGGTCTAGAATATTAGAGAATGGTTCTTCTCCAGGTCCTGATATAATATTTAAACGCCAAATTATTGTTAGCACAGCTAAAACTATAATCCCTTGAATTAAATACTTCTGATTCTTTTCCATTATTATTCTTACCCCTTTTTTTCTTATTTGTTATTTTATTAATTATTTTATTTATTATTTTCTCATCACAAAAAATTATTATAGGAGTCTAAAACACCATGTCTGATAAAAACATTTCAATCACAGCAGATCTAAACATAGATGATGTACTATCAAGCCTTGATAGCTTAGTAAATGCATTATCAGGCATACCAGAAAGTGTTGACACGGATATAAACATAGAAAGCGATACATCACTCATTGAAGAAACACAATCAAGCCTAGACGAACTAGACGGGGAAACAGCAGAAGCAGGGATAAGTGCTGAAGATGATGCAACAGGAGTAATAAATGAGGTTTCATCAGAACTAGATGAAATAGATGGCCAAGAAGCAACAGTTGTAGTTAACGCTGAATCAACAGGTATAGAAAAAACAAATGATGGATTAAGTAAACAAGATGGAATCACCGACTCATTAACCGGGAAACTCTGGACATTAGGTGGTGCTATTCTAG
>JAUXXK010000035.1 GCA_030681145.1 Methanobacteriaceae archaeon
GAGTTTACAATAAAACAATTATAATTGCAATGCCCGGATCTCCCAATGCAGTTCAACTGGGCCTTGATATTATATTTAATGAACTGGGACATTTAGCCAGACATTTAAAAGAGTGAAATTATTAATAATTTATTTCTTTAAAATTTAATATTAATTATTTAAAAAAATTGTAAATGATTCTAAATTTTAAATCTTATTTTTCTTGAATTCTTCAATAGAAATTAGCGCCTCTAATTTAACCCCTTTCTTATTAAAATTATTTGAAGCACCTTCACATCGGTCAACCACAACAAAAGCCCTTTTTACATGACCATGATTATCTTCGATAGCATCTATTGCCTTTAAAAGAGAATTTCCAGTTGTCGTTACATCTTCTACCACAACAACATTGTCTCCTTCTTTTAAATCTCCTTCAATTAAATTAGAAGTCCCATATCCTTTTTTTTCCTTTCTAATCATTAAAAGAGGAGTCATTGAATTTAAAGAAACGGCTGTAGCGATGGGGACTGCACCCAATGCAGGACCTGCTATTTTATCAATATTATCTTCTTTGATTTTAGAGCTAATTAATTCAGCAATGATTTTCAAGATTTCTGGATCAGTAATAGCCTTTTTCATGTCCACATAGTAATCACTTTCTTTACCTGATGATAAAATAAATTTTCCAAACTTTATAACTTGGTTTTTCTCAAGCAAATCCATTAAATGCTTTTTCTGGTTATTTTGTTCCTGCATGATTTACAGACTCCTTTTTGTGCATAGTAACAATCAGAACATACCACTCCTCCACAAAGAGAACAAGTATGCATTCTACCTGCTTTACCACATCTACTGCAAATTCCGATAACTTCCACCAAAACACCCGAAATATTTTATTGTTATTTATGCAATTTTTATGGAAAATAATTAAAAAATATAAATATATGGGGAAGGATTAAAAAAAAATCATATCATTAAATCTTATAATTTTTTATTTAATAACTAAGTGATTTATTTATACAAATATGAGTATTTGGAGTAAGTTATTCTACTCCACTTTTAAGAAGAACCTTATCTCCAATTTTTTTTACCATATCAAAAGGCACTATTGTCTCCCCTTTAGACAATCCCAGGCCTTCAGAGATTCCGCCTTTGCTTAAAACCAACGCTTCTATTTTTCTGGTATCTGGATCAGTTTCTATATCTTTTACTTTACCGATAATAGTTGCAGAGCTATCTAATACCTCTTTACCAATAATTTCTTCCACAATTCTCATATTATCACCATTAAGTTTATTTGTATTCCCAAATATTTAAATATATTTAATTAATTAATCTAGGCAAAAAATACTCAAAAAAATAAAAGAAAATTAAAAAAAAATAATTATTGAAGTTACAATCCTTCAAAACATTTTTCGAGATGCTTTTTACTAGGCGGTCGAGTTAATAAGGTTATCAACACAGTAAAAATAGCAGCTACTGGTAGACCCACAACAATAGGATCCATAACATTCCATGGCATTCCAGTTATTAATGTTGCTTTTCCAAAAAGGAAATTAGAGATGCCTAAAGCTGTTGCAGATTTACTGTAAACAAATAACAACCAGAAAACGCTAACTATCGTTCCAAAGATCATTCCAGTAATTACACCAGGGGTAGTGGACCTTTTCCAGAATATTGCACATACATACATAGTTAAAAATGCTGCTGCAGTAAGTGAGAACCAAAGGGCGGTCCCCACAGCTATAATATTGGCAGGTAGTAAAAATCCTAACACAACTGCAATAAGAACCGCGATTACTATCCCTCCCCTAGCAATGACAACCGTAGATGCTCCTTTCCGTTTGGTGAGAGTTTCATATACATCTCTTCCTAGGGCAGTTCCCTGAACGTGGAACTGGGAAGAAAGAGTAGACATGGCCGCTGAAATTAATGTAATCATGAATATGTAAGCAAACCACAGAGGCATTGCCGTGGAAATAAATAATGGAATTATTTTATCAGCGTTTCCTCCGGCAGTAGTAATGGCAATTTGACCAGTGTTTTGTAAGAAATAAACATTAGATAATGCCCCTACAATAAAAGCAGTACCAGTCATTAAAGCTATGAATATCCCTCCAACAAGAACTGCTCTGTTTAGTTCCTTATTAGATTTTACAGTCATGAATCTAACAATAAGTTGTGGCTGAGATAATACACCTATTCCAACACCTAAAATCAAAGTAGATACCAATGTCCACCAGAATGGGCTACCGAATGCAGGAATCGATGTCCAACCCGTAGCTCCTGTGGCTGCGGCTGCTTGTGGTACCAAGTTAGACATATTAGTCAAGGCCTGATTAGCTTCGGTTACGCCTCCTAAAATATAATAAATTCCAAATAAAAGGAATATCATTCCAAAGAACATTATGGTTCCCTGAACTGCATCAGTGTACATTACTCCTTTTATTCCTCCAAAAATTACGTAAAGAGCTACGATTAATGCCATGCCTATCAGAGCGAGTGAATAATCAACATTTAGAGTTGTTTCCACAAATCTGGCCATACCAATAAGAACCACCGAAGCATACAATGGCATTCCTAAAAATATGACAAACCCGCTAAAGTATTGTATGAATTTACTTTCATATCGACGTGATAAAAACTCAGGAAAAGTCAATGCCTTTAAATTATGCCCCATTTTTCGTGTTTTCTTACCAAAAAATACAAAAGCAATAAAAATTCCCACTAAAATATTTAATACAGTGAGCCATAAAAGTCCCATCCCATAAACTCCCGCTACTCCCCCAAAACCTACTATGGCTGCAGTACTGATAAACGTAGCACCATAACTCATGGCCATGATGTAAGGATGAGTAGTACGACCAGCCACCATGAAGTCTTCTGCGGTTTTAGTCTGCTTCCAAGCCACATAGCCCGTGTAACCTAATATAATGATGTACACTGAAGCAATTATAGATAACAATAATATATCCATAAGATCACAATCCCACTTATTTATTAATTTAAACTAATTTTAATTAGTTATAATTGATTTATAATTGTAATAGAGATTATAAGTGTATTTTACTATTTTTATTCTAGTAAAATTTATCTAGAATCCCAGTTCTTTTTCTTCCATTTCTAATTCTTTTTGTTCCCATTCTAATTCTTCTTTTATCTGGCCTTCTTCATCTTCATCGCCCTTGTTCCAGTTAAGAATACCATATATAACACATAAAAGAGTAACCAAAATACAAGCAATATACGCTCCCCAAACCCAGGGATCAGGAATACCCAAAACTTCCATAAAATCACCTCCCCATAAATAAAAAATATTTTTCAATATTTAATTGTATTTGTTAATTCACTATTATATAAAAATTCCTTAATAGATCTAAAAATAGTAATCTGACATTAAAATACCATCAATAATAGTTTTTTATAGAAAAGCTAAAAATAAAAAGCTAAAAATAAATTTAGATGATATTGATCCCATAATTATATTTTTAAATTAATAAATGGTTAATCAGAAAGTTAAAGCCCCTTAAAACATTTATCTATGTGTTGTTTAGATGGAGGCCGTGTAATCAAACTAACTAGCACAGTTATAATCATAGCAACCGGTACGGCAATGACCAGAGGATCCACAAGTGACCATGGTTGAGCAGAAATAAGCATGTTTTGCCCATTTAAAGCTTTCAAAATCCCTAAAGAAGTAGCAGTTTTACCGTAAACAAACAATAGCCAGAATAAACTGGTTAATGTTCCTAATACCATACCTGCAATTACTCCATTTTTAGTAGCTCTTTTCCAGAATAATGCACAAATATACGCGGATAGAAAAGCAGCAGCACATATTCCAAAAAATAACGCAGTTCCCTGAGCAATGATGCTGCCGGGTAAAATAAACGCTAAAAGTAGAGCTATTATAACTGCTATTAAAATTCCAATCCTAGTTATAGTTACAGAGTGTTCTCCTTTTTTATTAAAAATCGTTTCATAAATATCCCTCCCCATTGAAGTTCCCTGTACGTGAAACTGTGAACTTAATGTAGACATTACCGCAGAAATTAATGTTAGCATAAAAAGATATGTAAACCACTCTGGTAAAGCAGAATTAATAAAAATAGGAATAATCTTATCTATATTTCCTTGTGCAGCCTGTACTGCAATTTGACCAGTTTGTTGGAAAAAGAAAACATTTGAAAGAGACCCCACTATATAAGCAGATCCTGTGATAATAAAAATGAAAATTCCTCCAATTAAAACACCCCTATTGAGTTCTTTATTAGATTTTACAGTCATAAAACGAACTACAAGTTGAGGTTGGGCCAGTACACCTATTCCCACACCAAGTATTATGGTTGAAACTAGGGTCCACCAGAAAGGACTGCCTAATGTAGGGAATGATGTCCATCCCGTTCCCCCCACTGCTCGAACAGATTCTGGAACCATAGAAGCCATGTTGGTCAAAGCCTGGTGAGATTCTGTAATTCCACCTAGCAAGTAATAGGTTGCTAAAACTAAAAAAATCATTCCTAGGAACATTATAGTTCCCTGCAATGCATCAGTATACATTACCCCCTTAATCCCACCTAGAACAACATATAATGCAACTATAACAGCCATAATTATAATAGCTAGATGAAAATCCATTTTTAGAGTTGTTTCCATGAATCTAGCAGCCCCGATTAAAACTACAGACGCATACAAGGGCATTCCAAGAAAAATAACAAACCCGCTAAAATATTGTATGAATTTACTTTCAAATCTCCGTGATAAAAACTCAGGAAAAGTCAGAGCTCCCAAATTATGCCCCATTTTTCGTGTTTTCTTACCAAATAATACAAAAGCAATAAAAATTCCAACCATAATATTAAAGAATACAAGCCATAAAATTCCCATACCATACTGTCCAGCTATACCTCCAAAGCCTACTATAGCTGCGGTACTGATAAACGTAGCACCATAGCTCATAGCCATAATATAAGGATGAGTAGTACGACCAGCCACCATAAATTCTTCAGCGGTTTTAGTCCGCTTCCAAGCCACATAACCTGTGTATCCCAGTATAAGGGTGTATATTAAAATAATTATTGATAACAACAATATATCCATATAATCAAATCCTCATTTAAATCTAAATATATACAATTTATAATCAATTTTATTACAATTCATTTTAATCTAGAATCCGAGTTCTTTTTCTTAAATTTAATTTATTTTTGTCCATTCTAGATTATCTCTATCTGGTCTTCTTCATCTTTATAGGCCTTTTCCAGTTAAGAATACCATATATAACACTAAAAAATAACAAAATACAAACAATAATCCCCGTAAAACAAAAAATCATAATACCCAAACTTTCCTACGCGCCTCCCAAACCGATATTAATTATAGTATTAAAATAACCTAGATTAGTTTTTAATATTTAATCATTATTATCTAAACAATTAATCTTATTTAAAAATTCCCAAAAGATTTTTTATTGAATAATAATTCTAAGTAATAAACAAGTAAATATAAGCTAATAATAAGAAAAATTTTAGAATAAAATTATTAAAAGATTATTAATTAAAGTTCAATAATATTTAATAAAAATCATTCAAAATAAAAGGCGCAGTGATTAACATGATCTGGAATCAAGAAGCCGAATGCATGCCATTAAAAGAAAAAGAAAAATTACAGCTAAATTTATTAAAAAAAGTAGTTGAAAGAGCCTACGAAAATGTTCCTTATTATAAAAATCTTTTTGACAACTTAAAATTAAAACCAGACGATATTAAAAGTCTAAAAGATATAGAAAAACTTCCTTTTACGACAAAAAGTGACCTTAGAGATGCATATCCATTTGGAATGTTTGCAGTTCCAGAAGAAGAAATTATAGAAGTACATACTTCTTCCGGAACTACAGGTAAACCCACCGTGTCAGGATATACTATTAAAGATCTGAAAATTTGGGGTGAAGTAATGGGAAGGGCCCTTACTATGGCAGGTGCTGGTAAAAAGGATAAAATACAAAATTGTTATGGTTATGGATTATTTACCGGAGGATTAGGAGTTCATTATGGAACTCAAACCATAGGGGCCACAGTAATTCCAATTTCTGCTGGTAACACCCAGCGCCAGATTGAGATTATGGAAGACTTTAAAACCAGTATAATAACATGTACGCCTTCTTATGCACTTTATCTATCAGAAGTACTGGAAAAAAATGATGTGGATATAAAAAATCTTAATTTGAAAGCTGGTGTTTTTGGGGCAGAAATGTGGACCGAAGAAATGAGAAAAACCATAGAAGAACGTTTAAATATCTCTGCATTGAATATTTACGGGCTAACAGAAATAATAGGCCCGGGTGTAGCCCAAGAATGCGAAGAAAAGAATGGATTACACATTTTTGAAGACCATTTTTATCCAGAAATTATAGACCCCAATACTAAAGAAACGCTTGGAGAAGGTGAAAGGGGTGAACTAGTTTTAACCACGCTAACCCGAGATGGGATGCCCATTATAAGATTTCGAACAAAAGATATAACTGCTCTTAGAAAAGAAAAATGTGGTTGTGGTCGTACCATTGTGAGAATGGATAGAATTACCGGTAGAACAGATGATATGTTAAAAATACGTGGCGTTATTGTGTTTCCATCGCAAATTGAAAGGGCTCTTTTAAAAATTGAAGGTTTGCAACCACAATATCAAATCATCGTTACTCGCCCTGGGCATCTGGATGAACTGGAAGTTCAGGTTGAAGCCTCATCAAACCTATTTTCTGATGAAGTAAAACATGTAGAAGAAGTAAAGAAGATGATTGAATCGCGTATTAATAATGAAATTGGATTAAGAGTAAATGTAACCTTGGTTGAACCAGAAAGTCTTCCTCGAAGTGAAGGTAAAGCCATACGTGTTTTAGATAAAAGAGATTTTTCTTGAAATTATTATCTTTTTAGCTGAGATATTAAAAAAAAGTATTAAAAAATAAAGAGGAGATTAAATGAAATTAAAACAAATTTCAATATTTCTAGAAAATAAAGAAGGACGGTTAAAAAAAGCCATAAACATTCTTTCCCAAGCCAATATAAATATCAGGGCTCTTTCCATAGCAGACACATCTGAATTTGGCATTTTACGATTAATTGTTCAAGACTCTGAAAAAGCTCAAAAAAAATTGGAAAAAAACAAATTTGTGGTTAAAGTCAATGAAGTAATAGCCGTAGAAGTTCCAGATCAACCTGGTGGTCTTGACAGTATATTAGAAATATTATATGATTCTAAAATCAATGTGGAATATCTTTACGCCTTTGTAGAAAAAAATGAAGATAAAGCTATAGTGGTAATAAAAACTGAAAACATTGATGATGGAATTAATGCGCTGGAGAATAAAAATATTAGATTACTGTCTTCTGAAGATGTTAACCTCATTTAATTTTTTTAAAATGAATAAAATAAAATATTGTTTCCATTTTATTTAATGGATAAAATAAAAAAATAATTAAATTCATTTAATTATTTACCAGAAAATGGTGTCACTCACAATTATTTAACTCCATTAGCGGATTTAACAAATCTAACCCCGCTTTCAAATGCATTCATATTAATTGAAATACTTTTTTCAGGTAAGTTATTCCGCATAGAAGTTAAAATAGATTTTTTGTCTATGGGAAATTTAAAAACTGCTGTAGCAGCACCTAACATCACCATATTGAGTGAAAGAACATGGCCTGCCTCTCGAGCCATGCTTTCTGCATCTAATGCAAATACATTATCCGATATGAATTTCAAATTAGAAGTAATATCTTCCAAGTCAGGATAGGGAAATTTGCTGGCCGAAATATTAAATGGCATAATGGAAGAAGTATTGAAAATAATGGTAGTGTTTTTATTAGCCTTTGGAGAGGCACGAAGAGCTTCCAAAGGTTCAAATGCCAGCAAAAGATCTGCTTCACCTTCAGGAATTATGGAACTCTTAGAGTCCCCAATTTTAAGTTCAGTTGAAACCGCGCCTCCCCTTTGGGCCATTCCGTGAATTTCACTCATGGCCACCTTTTTTTGTTCAAAAATAGCTGCTTCTCCAATAACAATAGATGTTTTTATT